>JAQYVO010000036.1 GCA_030145425.1 Chromatiales bacterium
GGATGAATTTTCCGTCAGTCACAGGTAAAATTACGGGTTTGTGGATTTCAAACCGATGTCAGGGAAGATGCGGCATGGAACCGCTAAGGAGGAGAGATGGCCAGAGGTGTAAACAAGGTGATTCTTATCGGCAATCTGGGGCAGGACCCGGAGGTGCGATATACGCCGAACAGTATCGCGGTGGCGAACGTCACCATTGCCACGTCGGAGAGCTGGAAGGATAAATCTACCGGTGAGAACCAGGAGAAGACCGAATGGCACCGGGTGGTCTTTTTCAGACGTCTTGCGGAGATCGCCGGCGAGTACCTCAAGAAGGGCTCAAAGGTCTACATCGAAGGCAAGCTGCAGACCCGCAAGTGGCAGGACCAGAGCGGCAATGATCGCTACACCACCGAGATCGTCGCCAATGAAATGCAGATGCTCGACAGCAAAAGCGGCGGAACGGCGAACTACGGGCAGGATCGCGGCACGGGATCGGGTGCACAGCCTTCCCAGGGCGGAGGGCAACAGGGCGGAGGGCAACAGGACGGAGGGCAACCTCAGCCTCCACAGAGCCAGGATTTCGACGACGATATTCCCTTCTGATTTCGGGCCTGCAGGAGCCATGCGGGTATTCATCAGTGGCGGGATGATCCCGCAATAATCAACGGGCCACGAAGTAAGATGGGCAATATTCCGCTAGCGCAGGTATTTCTGAACGACGAGATCCGCCAGGCCGTCACCGGGGTGATCGAGTCGGGACAATACATCCTCGGCAAGGAGTGCCGCGCCTTCGAAGAGGAACTCGCCGCCTATACCGGTACCCGCCACACGGTGCTGTCGTCTTCCTGGACAGCATCCATGCTGTTGCTGCTCCAGTCGATGGAATTCAAGCCCGGCGACGAGGTGATCGTACCCTCCCACACCGCCTTTCCAACGGTGGAGCCGATAATCCATGCGGGAGCCAAACCGGTTTTCGTCGATGTGGACGAGACCTACTGCCTGGATCCCCGACTGCTCGAGGAGGCCATCGGCCCCCGTACGATTGGCATCATGCCCGTGCATCTGTACGGACAGCCCGCCGATCTGGACGGGATACAAGCGGTGGCGGAGCGCCACGGCCTTTGGGTGATCGAGGACTGCGCCCAGGCCCAGGGTGCAGCCCATCGGGGTCGCAAGGTGGGCTCCGTCGGGCTTGCTGGCGGTTTCTCCTTCTATCCCTCCAAGAACCTCACCGTGCTGGGCGACGGCGGCTGTATCTGTACCGACGACGACGGACTGGCCGAGGCCGTGCGCATGCTGCGCAATCACGGACGCAAGAGCAAGTTCACCCACGAGAAGGTGGGGTACAATCTGCGCTTCAACGAGATCCAGGCGGCGGCCGGGCGCGTGGCGCTGCGTTACCTGGATGAGCTCAATGCACACCGCCGGGAGGTGGCTGCCCGTTACAGAACCCGACTGGAAGGTCTGGTGGATCTTCCCGTGGAGCGCCCCTGGGCGGAGCCGGTCTACCATATGCACGTGATCCGCACACCGCGTCGGGATGCACTCGCCGATCACCTCAAGGCCCAGGGCATCGCCAGCGGCATTCACTACCCGGTGGCCAACCACCAGCAGCCGGCCATTACCGCGCTTTACCCGGATCTTCCCAAGCTGCCCAATACCGAGGCCTGGGTGGACCAGATTCTTTCCCTCCCCATTCACGGCCAGATGCCCCTGGAGGACGTCGACAGGGTGTGTGACGCCATCGAGTCCTTCCTGGGTTGAGACGACGAGATGACAGCCAAGCCTGAACTGAGCATCGTGGTGCCCTGCCACAACGAAGAGGGCAACCTCCAGCCCCTGCTGGACGCCATCGGCACCGCGCTGGAACCCACGCAGACTGCCTACGAAGTGATCATTACCGACGACCGCAGCACCGACGGTTCCTGGGAAGCGCTGAAAACGCTGGCGGCAAGCCGCCCCGAACTGAGGGCGCAGCGCATGGCGGAGAACCGGGGCGAGTCGGCGGCGAGCTGGGCAGGCATGCAGATCGCCCAAGGCCGTTTCATCGTCACCATGGATGCCGACATGCAAAACGACCCCGCCGACCTGCCGGCGTTTCTCGACGGGCTGAAGCGGGCGGACTGCGTGTGCGGTACCCGGGTCGCCTCCCGGGGCGAGGGGGACCACATCATCCGCATCCTGTCATCGCGCGTTGCAAACTCGGTGCGCAATGCGCTTTCCGGTGAACAGATCAGCGACGCGGGCTGCACCTACCGGGCCTTTCGCAGTGAATGCATCGCCAATCTGAAGTTCTTCAAGGGCATGCACCGGTTTCTGCCCACGCTGTTCAAGATCGAGGGCTTCAGCGTCATCGAGATCCCGGTCGCCAACAACCCGCGGCTCTACGGCAGCGCCCATTACGGCGTCTGGAACCGGCTGTTTGCCTCTTTCTACGACCTGCTGGCGGTGCGCTGGATGAAATCGAGGATGATCCATTACCGGATCGAGGAACAGGCAGGTGTACCGGAGGGCGAGAGCGCGCCATAGGCACCCACCTGCCACTGATAGCTTTGAATCTTCATTATTTCGGATACTGACATGATTAACGTTGCATTGGTCGGCTGCGGCCGGATCGCGAAACGCCATTCTGAACTGCTGGGCGATGAACAGATAGCGGGCATGCGCCTGGTTGCGGCCTGCGACCTGGTGGAGGAGAAGGCGCAGGCCATAGGGGAGCGGTACGACGTTCCCTTTTTCACCGACATGGACCAGATGATGGAGGCGGTGCCCGTAGATCTGGTGGTGGTGCTCACGCCCACCGGTGCCCATGCCGAGCACGTGATACAACTGGCCAGGTTCCAAAAGGATATCCTGGTGGAAAAGCCCATGGCGCTGACCCTGGAAGACGCTGATGCCATGATCCAGTCCTGTGACGAGAACGGCTGCCGGCTGTTCGTGGTCAAACAGAACCGTTTCAACGTGCCCGTGGTGAAACTGCGAGAGGCGGTGGAGGAGAAGCGTTTTGGTAAGTTCGTCCTGGGTACCGTGAGAGTGCGCTGGTGCCGCCACCAGCACTATTACGACCAGGACAAGTGGCGCGGCACCTGGGCCATGGACGGCGGCGTGCTGGCCAATCAGGCCAGCCATCACGTTGACATGCTGCAGTGGATGATCGGTGACGTGGAGAGCGTATTCGCCAAGGCTGCCACAGCCCTGGCCAGCATTGAGGCCGAGGACACCATCATCGTTACGCTCAAGTTCCGCAACGGGGCGCTGGGGGTCATAGAGGCCACCACCGCCGCCCGGCCGATAAACCTGGAGGGTTCCATCTCGGTCCTGGGTGAGTTGGGCACCGTGGTGATCGGCGGATTCGCGGTCAATCAGATGCAGACCTGGGCCTTCGAAGAGACGTTGCCCGGTGACGACAAGGTGCTGGAGGAGTACTCCGTCAACCCGCCCAACGTCTACGGGTTCGGACACCAGGCCTATTACGAGCACGTGGCAGACTGCATGGACAACGCGAAACAGCACCTGGTGGACGGCCTGGAGGCGCGCAAGAGCCTGGAACTGATCAACGCCATCTACGAATCGGTGGAAACCGGGCGGGAGGTTTTTCTGCGTTTCCTGCCCAGGAAATGCCCCCTCGGACGCACCGTCACCTGAGGTTGAGGGTGGACAGGGGGGCGGGGTCAAACAAGGTCCGGCGCCGCCGCGTCCTGGCCACCGCCGTTCTGATACTGCTTCTCGGGCTCGGGGCCTGGCTCGTCTGGCTGCTTCCCTACCAGGACCTGCCCGTCTGGGTGTCCCGGCTTGGCGACCGGGTTGCCGAGCTGGGCTGGTACGGCCCGCTGATATTCGGGTTCGCCACCGCAATACTCACCGGCGTGGGTGTCCCGCGCCTGCTGATGACAGGTGTGGCGGCGGCCCTGTTCGGGGTGTTTTGGGGTCTGGTCTGTACGCTGCTGGGGACCCTTGCCGGTGCCTACGCCACCTTCGCGGTCATGCGTTGGAGCGGGAGGGAGACGGGACTGTCCCGATGGCCGCGTCTGACCAGGTTCAGCGGACTGTTCCAGGAACGGGGGCTGCTGCCGGTGCTCCTGATACGCCAGTTGCCCCTCAGCAGTTTTTTCATCAATCTCCTGCTCGGCCTGACCGCGGTGAAAAACCGGGATTTTCTGCTGGGCAGTCTGATCGGTTTCCTGCCGGAGGCGATACCGGTGGCC
This sequence comes from Chromatiales bacterium, assembly GCA_030145425.1. Lineage (GTDB taxonomy): Bacteria > Pseudomonadota > Gammaproteobacteria > Chromatiales > Chromatiaceae > JAHEHQ01. The sequence continues at coordinate 4,188 of JAQYVO010000036.1, forward strand.
CTGATCGGCGCGGGTCTGGTCCAGGGTGACCTGGGGGATACCCTGAAGTACGTCCTGATCGGCCTGGCGCTGTTCGTCTCCCTGGGCCTGATGTCCAGATGGCTGTTGAAAACCCCGGCGGGCCGTGCGGCCGGGCGGCGCATCGGAACGGAGGTAGACCCGGACAGTGAGCAGGTCTGACACCGAAACGGACAGGTCCCTGTTGAGGGATCAGTCCGGGTTTTTCCTACTGCTGGCGGGCTATTTCCTACTCCACTGGCTGCTGCGCACCTTCACCGGCGGCGGTTTCGAGATGGACGAGGCCGAGCAGCTCGTCCTGGGTCAGCGGCTGCAGATAGGCTACAGTCCGGATCCGCCGCTTTACACCTGGCTGCAGATTCCCCTGCTCAGGCTATTCGGCGAGGGGGCATTCGCCCTTGCCCTGCTGAAGAACCTGATGCTGTTCGGTCTTTATGCCAGTGTCTATTTTATCGGCCGGCATTGCGGCTTTTCTTCGCAGAAGGCGGCGCTGGCCAGCCTGTCCATGCTGCTGCTGCCCGGCATCGGCTGGGAGTCCCAGCGCGATCTGACCCATTCGGTACTGGTCACCCTGATGGCCGCCGTCACCCTTTGGGCGGCGATGGGCCTGCTCAGGGAAAAGGCCGGGCCCGGCAGATACCTGTTGCTGGGCGTCCTGTTCGGGCTGGGCGTCCTTTCAAAATGGAACTACGCCCTGTTCGCCCTGGCGCTGGTGATCTCCCTGGCCAGCCTGCGGCCCAGGGCGGTCTTTCGTCCGGCCTTTATCTTGACCCTGCTGGTTGCCCTGGGGATCCTGGCGCCATTTCTCTGGTGGATCTACGAGAACCCTGCCATTGCCACCGCCACCAGTTACAAGCTGGAGGCAGAGGCATTGCCCTACCTGCAGCGTCTTCTTGGAGGCGCGAAAACCCTGGTCATCGCCTACGCGGAGTTCGCCGGACTGTTTCTGATCCTTTGGGTTGCCCTGTTTCTGCCCTGGCGGGTCGAGAGAAAATCCGGCGGCGGTGCGCGACCGCCGGCTGTCAGCCTGCTGATACGCCTGTTCTGGGTGGTGCTGGGAATTCTGGTGGTTTTTCTGTTTGTCAGCGGGGGCACCGTATACCGCAGCCGCTGGCTCATGCCCGTGCTCTTCTATCTGCCGGTACTGGTCTTCTATCTGGTTCCCGACCCGTTTTGGGTGCCCGGGCGCATAGCCCGTTATCGGAGGCTGCTCTACGGGGCAATGCTGGTGATCCCCCTGGGCCTGGCCGCCCGGGTCTATCTGCTGCCCCTGACCGGCGACTACACCAAGCCCCACTTTCCCGGGCAGGCGCTGGCGGAAGCGCTGATCGCGGAAGCCGGCCGCCAGGATCTGGTCGTCGCCCAGAACCACTACATAGGCGGCAATCTGCAACCCCACCTGGAAGGCGCCATGGTCAGCGCGCCGCCGGTGGACTTTCCGCTTGCGGCGATGCGACCGGCTGCCGATGCACCGCTGCTGCTCATATGGGATCGCGCTGAGCATCAGGATATACCCGCCACGCTTAAATCCTACGTGAACAAGAGATTGGGTGGGACCATCGAATCCATCGGCAAACCCGGCGAGATCCAGGTACCCTACCGTTTTTCTGAAACCGAGTATTACAGACTGGGCTGGCAGCCCGTCCGTATGACCCCTTGACCGACAACCGTAGGGCCGAATTCATTCGGCCAACCACGCCCCATTGGTCGAATGAATTCGACCCTACAGGGCTTTCGGGCAAAACCGTAGGGCCGAATTCATTCGGCCAACCACGCTCCATTGGTCGAATAAATTCGACCCTACAAATTAACCGGGTTTTCCGTCTAAGCGGGGCTTAAACAAAATCGGCAGGTAGACGAAGCAGAACACCAGGAAGCAGATTGCCCAGAGTCCGCCCGAGAGGTGAATCCACAAGGTGTACCGGTCGGGCATGACCAGCGGCCCGAAGACCCGCACCAGGGCCGCCAGGTTTAACAGCCCGAAACTCCAATCCACGATGCGCACCGGCTGCAGCGGGCGGCCCGTGTGACCCAGGGCGACCCGGCTCATCATGCCCAGGGTGAGCACCCCGACGCCGCCCACGGCCAGCGCATGCTTCGCCAGGTTGGCGCCCACAAGGCCCTGGGTGGAGAGGGCCAGCAGCACGAATCCCACAATGATCCACGCAATGCCCGTGTAAAGGACCCAGAGAATCGGGGTCTGCCAGATTTTCAGGTCATGCCATCCGGCCACCCGAATCACCTGGGTGGCGGCAATGACCAGCGCGAGCAGGCCGATCAGCAGGGGCATCGGGTAAATCAGTTGTACGAGTATGAACAGGATGAGAGAGGCCACGGACGTGTTCTCCACCCAGGGCACCCGTTTCGCCTGGTAGCCGGGGACAACCGCCTGGGTGAAGAATGGGACCACGCGCCCGGCAATAAGAACCACCAGGAACACCACCAGCAAGAGCATCATGTCCGCACCCCGGTTCGCGGTGTCGGCAATGCCCAGGGCCTGCAGGTGCACAAGCCCGTTGGCCAGCGCCATCGCCAGCAGCAGGGGCACGAATATGCGGTTGATCTTTTGCTTTCCCTGCCAAAGGGGTGGGCCGATGCCCAGGGCGACGGCGGGCAGGAATGCCAGGTCCACCAAGGCGATCACGGGTGCGGGGACGTAACCGGCGGCCAGGGGCAGCAATCTGCCCGTGATCCAGAGCAGGGCAAGCCAGGCCAACGGTTTGCCGCTGGGCGTTTTGACACCGGTCCAGTTTCCTACCGCCGTCAGCAGAAAGCCCGCGATGACAGCCGCGGCGTAGCCGAACAGCATCTCGTGGCTGTGCCAGCCGATGATCCCGTAATAGGCCGACAGGTTCAAGCCACCCGACCAGGCGCCCAGCCAGACGAGGATAAGCACGGCAGCGGACAGTCCGGCCGCACTGAAAAAGGGTCGGAATCCCAGGGCCAGCAACGTGGGGCCGTCAGGCACGATCTCGGGTTTGGGGGGTTCTGAGTGAATCTTCAACATA
>JAQYVO010000084.1 GCA_030145425.1 Chromatiales bacterium
CGGATCCGCGGGTCGACCTGATCGTCGCTGACGGTCGCAATCATCTTGCGCTCTCCGACCGCCAGTATGACGTCATTATTTCAGAGCCGTCGAACGTGTGGGTCTCCGGTATGGCCAATCTCTTCACGCAGGAGTTCTACAAGCTGGCGCGGAATCGTCTCCGGCCCGGCGGGCTGATGGCGCAGTGGGTGCAAGCCTATTCCATGGACTCTGCCGATTTCAAAATGATGGTGCGGACCTTTCAGACTGTATTCCCGAACCTGACCGTCTGGGAGGTCGAACTGAATAGCGACTATCTCCTGGTCGGCTCGATGGACGACGTCACAGTCGACACCGAAACGTTGCAAAGCCTCCTGGATGACGAGGGCATGAGGCACGACTTGGCGACGATGAATATCACCGACCTGGCCTCGTTCGCCGGCAAGCTCCTGATGGCCGGCGATGATATTTCACGCTATACGGCGGGCGCACCCCTGCACACCGACGCGAACGGCCTGTTGGAATATTCCGCTGCGCGCGCACTGCTGCAGCATTCACCACGACTCCTGGAGGAGCTCTATCGACACAGGTCGAAACCGCCGAGCATCTTGCGCTCTCTGGGATGGAACGCGGTCGAGTCCTCCATGGAGAAGCAATTGCTGCGGCGCTTCGCGGCCAGGGACGAAGCGATGGCAGGCTACGTCAGCATGGCCCGGGGCGCGGAACGGCAAGCGATCGAGGGATTCGAACGCGCGCTCGCACTACATCCCGACGACTACGACACGAGGTCTCTCCTCGCGGGCCTCCATCTCGAGTTGGGGAGACGCCTCGAGCAGGAACAGCGCCCCGCGGAGGCAGCAGAGGCTTTCTCGGCAAGCGTCAGAACCCTGGACCGGCTCGTCGCCGTTGATGGGTATTTGGGATCCGCTCACTGGAATGTGGAGGTGCCGCGGGCCCAGGCTTACCTGCATCTGGGGGTGATCCATCTCGAGTCGGATTCCCTGGAACGCGCGGCGCAGGCGTTACGGAAATCGTTGTCGGGCGAGGTGAAGTACGCCAAGGCCTACAACAATCTGGGAGTGGTCCACGAGCGCCTGGGTCGGTACCGGGAGGCGATGACGCAATACCTGCGCGCACTGGAGATCGACCCGAATCACGTCTCGGCGCGGATGAATCTGGGCAACGTCCACCTGGCACAGCGGCACTACGGCGAGGCCGTTGAAAGCTATCTCCTGGTGCAGGAACTGAGGCCGGATTCGGAACTGGCCCACTTCAACCTGGGCGTTGCGTACTTCAGGCAGGGGGAGCTGGCAAAGGCCTCGAAGGAATGGACGCGAGCACTGGAACTCAAACCTGATTTCCCAGAGGCACGCAAGAGCCTGGATATCGTCCAGAAAAGGATGAAACAGCCCTAGCCCGGATATTTCACCCGTTCGCCGCTCGCATCACCCCGAACCCTCCTGAATGTTGGATATATTCCAATAGTGTGAACCCAGCCATACGGCCAGCTGAGGGTGTCTTACCTAACGGTATTCAGTTCACATAATATTTCCCACTAACGTCCTAATATAAGGGATGGAATTGTGTCCGGCGAGAGCAGAAAATAGATGATCAGGAGCATGGCATTGAAAATCCTGAATACGAAACGCGACGGACTGCGCTGCAGCAGGCTGTTCCTTGGCCTCGCGCTCGTCGTTCTGAGCGGGATCTTCACGCCCGCCGAAGCCCAGTACGCCAACGGCTACTCCTACCGTGTGGAAGTGGATTTCGTCGACGCTAATGTGAGCGGCGGGCCGCACGCGAACTTCCCCGTCCTCATCAGCTCGACCGTGGACGACCTGAAGACCGTTGGCAATGGCGGCAAGGTCACTGATGCCAACGGCTACGACATCATCTTCACCTCCGACAAGGCGGGCACCACCCAGCTTGCCCACGAGATCGAGAGCTACGTGCCATCCACCGGTGAGATCGTCTTCTGGGTGCGCGTCGAGTCGCTCGCCGCCACGACCAAGATCTACATGTTCTTTGGCAACAGCGGCATTTCGACCTTTCAGGGCGACGTCAACAGCAACGGGGTCACGGGGGTCTGGGATGATGACTACAAGGGCGTGTGGCACCTGAAGGAGGCTGGCGGTACCCATGACGACTCAGCTGGCTCCAACGACGGTACCCGGAACGGCAGCGTATTTGCTGCGGGCAAAATTGCGGGCGGGCAGCTGTTCGATGGTGATAATGATTATGTGGCTTTACCTGACGGTTTGCATGATTTTTCTGGCACCTTTTCTGTCAGCTTGTGGGCTCAGTTCAATGTGCTTGGAAATAAAGAAAACCTTGTTGCTAAAGCTCAAGACGGTAACAACTTTGCTTTTGTTGTACACAAAGGAACTGACAATAAAATAACTATGAATATCAAGGTTGCTGGGAGTCAATCATCTTCATGGTCAAATCCGAACCTAATGTCAGCAGGTCAATGGCATCATATTACAGCTAATATCGATGACAGCAGCGAGGCCTGGATTTGTGTGGATGATTTTTGCAATGCTCACAGACCAATGGGTGATCGAAACGACTTGGGAAGCCTTCGTATTGGTGAAACACCAGATCCATATTGGGGTTCTATCAACGGAACAGTAGATGAAGTCCGTATCTCTGGCACCGTCCGCACCGCTGACTGGACCTTCACCGAGTTCAATAACCAGGACTCCCCGTCGACATTTTATACGCTCGGCCCGCTGGGCGCCCTGGTGAAACGGGCTTTTCTGGCGGATGGAACACCACTCTCGGATGGCGATACGGTGCGGAAGGGGGCGGTGGTGAAGTATTTGATCTACCTCAACAATCCAGGGGGAGTCCTGCCTGATGTGAGTGTGCAGGACGCGCTGGATCCCACCTTTGCGTACCAGGCATCAACGCTCAAGGTCAACAACAGCACGTCGGACTGTGTGCTCGAGGACTGCACGCCGGCGGAGGAGGCGACGATCTTCAGTGACGTGGACGTGTTGGCGGCCAAGACGGATGCAGTGGACGGGGACGTGGTGAGCATCACCGGCAGCACGATCGATGCAGGGGACCAGAATGTGGCGAATGGCGTGGCAAGCGCTGCCGCGAGCAAGGTATGGGCCCTGCTTTTCGAAGTGAAGATGCAATGAGCCGGAATACTTTCATGAACACGATGACTGAGGAGCAATGCTTCTGACTTAGACAAATACATCAGGGGGAAACCAACACCGATAAGGGCGTCTCCGCCGAAAGGCGGAGATCGCAAAGCCGGTGGCCTAGATCCTTAAGAGATACGGCCGACCGGTTGCCAAAGTGACTTGAAGACACTTAGGCCGGCCCGAATTGGTGTGGAATTTTTTCGTAGTGAACGGGGTGAGGACCCCCTCAATTAAGGAGAAAACCTGATGAAACGGCAATTTGAAAAAACGACGCAGCATCTCGCTGCACTCATGCTCGGAGTTTTACTGACTCTGGGATCCGTGGCACAAGCCGCAACCAATA
>JAQYVO010000127.1 GCA_030145425.1 Chromatiales bacterium
TTTCATGGCGACCGGGGCCTTCGCCGCCTACAAACTTGCCACTATGTTCCCGGAACTGCATATCGTCGTGGTGATCCTGCTGGCCGGGTTGATCACCGCGGGGGTGGGGATCATCTTTGGTATTCCATCCCTGCGCATCAAGGGTTTTTATCTTGCCGTGGCCACCCTCGCCTCCCAGTTCTTCCTGATCTGGATGTTCAATAAGTTTGGGTGGTTCACCAACTACAGTTCATCGGGTGTGATCTCTGCCCCGCCCATGACGGTATTCGGGGACTTCTTCGTCACCGGCCCCCACGCGACAGCAGTCGCCAAATACCTGTTCGCGCTGTCACTGGTCGTGTTTTTCGCGATAATGACAAAGAACCTGGTACGGTCAAACATCGGGCGCGAATGGATGGCGGTCAGGGACATGGATATCGCCGCCGAGATCATCGGCATCAAGATGCTTCCCACCAAGCTCAAGGCCTTTGCCTACAGTTCTTTTCTGTGCGGAATTGCAGGTGCCCTGTGGGCATTCGTCCACACCGGATCGGTGGAACCCCTGGCCTTTGATGTCAACCGCTCATTCCAGATACTCTTCATGGTCATCATCGGGGGACTGGGATCGATCATGGGTGCCTTTCTGGGTTCAGCCTTCATCGTCCTGCTGCCGATTTTTCTGAGCAACGCCCCCCACCTTTTCGGGATCAACATTGCAGTCGATCTTATCTCGCACATCGAATTCATGGTGTTCGGTGCGCTGATCCTCTTCTTCCTTATCGTCGAGCCCCATGGCCTTGCGCGCCTGTGGCAGATAGCGAAGGAAAAACTGCGGCTCTGGCCGTTTCCTTATTAATTTCCGCAAACAACCTATAATTAAAAGTTATCCGCAACGGATACCCATTTTGTTCAATCGGAGGATATAGAAGCGTGAATTTAACAAAAATGAAGACGACTATTATTGCTGCCGCCGTTGTCGCCGGCAGCCTGGCAGGTGCCGCCACCGCATTTGCCGCGGACAGCCAGTTCATCGGCTCCCTGGTCTACCGCACCGGACCCTATGCACCCGGCGGAATCCCCTGGGCCGACGGCTTTGCCGATTACATCAACCTACTTAACGAGAGAGACGGCGGCATCAACGGCGTCAAGCTCGATCTGGAGGAGTGCGACACCGCCTACAATACCGACAAGGGCGTCGAATGCTACGAGCGCCTGAAGAACAACGGCGCTACCGGCATGCCCGCCGTGATGCCCCTTTCCACCGGCATCACCTATGCACTGCTCGATCGCGTCGTCGCCGATAAGATCCCGCTGATCACCTCCGGCTACGGTCGTGCCGATGCTGCGGACGGCCGTATCTTTCCTTATGTCTTCGTTCCCCCCGCAACCTACTGGGGCGGTGCTGATATCGCTATCAACTACATCTCCACCCAGGAAGGTGGCTACGGCAACCTGAAGGGCAAGAAGATTGCCCTCGTCTACCACGATTCCGCGTACGGCAAAGAGCCAATCAATACCCTCCAGGCTCTGGCGGACCAGCATGGCTTCAAATTTTCGAAGTTCCCGGTACCTCATCCCGGTCTGGAGCAAAAGGCCACCTGGCTCAAGATCGGTCGTCAACTGCGTCCTGACTATGTCCTGATGTGGGGCTGGGGTGTGATGAACGCAACCGCGATCAAAGAGGCAGCAGCGGTGGGTTTTCCGCGCGATAAGTTCATCGGCGTCTGGTGGTCTGGCAACGATGCCGACATGATACCCGCCGGTAAGGCGGCCAAGGGCTACAAGTCCCTCCAGTTCAATGGCGTGGGATCTGATTTCGGAGTACACAAGCAGATCAAGAAAGAACTCTACGCAAAGGACAAGGGTTCGGCCAAGTCCGTTGAAAAAACCGGTGAAGTGGCCTACAACCGGGGGCTGCAGAGTGCTCTTATCCTGACCGAGGCCCTGCGCGCGGCAATGAACCACTACGGCAACAAACCGGTAACCGGTGAACAGGTGGCTTGGGCGCTGGACCGCCTGAGTATCACGGAAGACCGTTTGAAAGAGGTTGGCGCGGACGGGCTGTTCGACCCCATCGAGCTGAGTTGTGTGGATCACCTGGGCAAGGGCCGCGCCAAGGTCACCCAGTGGGACGGAAAACAGTGGAAAACCATCAGCGACTGGATCTCGCCAAACTCCGAGATGCTGCGCGCCATGTACGAAGCCTCCGCGGCCCAGTACGCCAAAGAGAAGGGAATCACGCCGCGTCCTTGCGGCTAAACCGGTTGGGTTTTTCCAACCTACCGGAAGCTCCCGGGATCGAACGTATCCCGGGGGCTTCCTTAAGATCTAGAAGACCCCAGCATGACTGAAACTTCCAAAAGTTTTCTGAAGGTCAGCAATATCGAGGTGATCTACGATCACGTCATACTGGTGCTCAAAGGCGTCTCTCTCGAGGTTCCCGAGGGCGGTATCGTTGCCCTTCTGGGGGCAAACGGTGCCGGAAAGTCCACCACATTGAAGGCCATTTCCAATCTGCTGGGTGCCGAACGCGGCGACGTCACAAAAGGCAGTATCGAATACAAGGGTGAGGTGGTGGACTCCCTGAACCCCTCGGATCTGGTAAAGCGGGGCGTGGTGCAGGTCATGGAGGGCCGCCACTGCTTCGAGCATCTTTCCATCGAAGAAAACCTGCTCACAGGTGCCTACACCCGCAAAGACGGTCGCAAGGCGATAGCCAGCGACATGCAGATGGTCTACGACTATTTCCCGCGCCTGCACGAACGACGTTCGAGTCAGGCCGGCTATACCTCGGGCGGTGAACAACAGATGTGCGCCATCGGCCGTGCATTGATGGCCAAACCTGAAATGATCCTGCTCGACGAACCCTCCATGGGGCTGGCGCCACAACTCGTGGAAGAGATTTTTGAAATCGTCAGAAAACTCAACCAGAACGAAGGCGTCAGTTTCCTGCTGGCGGAGCAGAATACCAACGTTGCACTGCGTTACTCCGATTACGGCTACATCATGGAGAACGGCCGTGTAGTGATGGAGGGAAATGCGAAAGAGTTGGGTGAAAACGAAGATGTTAAAGAATTTTATCTCGGCATCTCCACCGAGGGCCGCAAAAGCTTTCGCGACGTCAAACACTATCGCCGCAGAAAACGCTGGCTGACCTGAGAATCGAGATCTGAGGACTGAGGACTCAATATAGTTAAATGAAAGACTTCTACGACGCGCTTGAAACCCGGGATCCTGCGGAGCGTGAACAGGACCTGATCAGAAAGGTATCTGATCAGGTATCCCATGCCAGGACCAACACCACTGCATATGCCGAAATACTCGCGGGGGTGGATCCTGCATCGATCGTCTCCACAAAGGAGATTGCTGCGCTGCCCGTGACACGGAAATCGGAGCTGATGGCGCTACAGAAGAAAAACCGTCCTTTTGGCGGTTTTGCGGCGGTCAGCGGTCCGGATCTGGCCTATATCTTCGCATCGCCTGGACCTATCTACGAACCCGGTTCAAAGCGTGCGGACTTCTGGCGGTTTGCCCGCACCCTCCATGCCGCCGGCTTCCGTTCTGGCGATCTGATCCAGAACTGTTTTTCCTACCATCTGACGCCGGCAGGTGCGATGTTGGACGGTGGTGCCCATGCCCTCGGCTGTACCGTCATCCCGGCGGGTACCGGACAGAGTGAACAACAGGTTCAGACGATTGGCGACCTGCGACCCGACGGTTACGTGGGAACCCCTTCGTTTCTCAAGATCATTCTCGAAAAGGCGGACGAGGCCGGCACAGACGTGAGCAGCCTGCGCAAGGCCCTGGTGAGTGGTGAAGCCCTTCCCCCTCCCCTGCGTGACGGTTTTATCGAGCGGGGTATTCAGACCTACCAATGCTATGCAACCGCGGACGTGGGCGTGATCGCCTACGAATCCGATGCCCGTGAGGGACTCATCGTCGACGAAGGCATCTACCTGGAGATCGTGCGACCCGGCACTGGGGACCCGGTGGCCAAGGGGGAAGTCGGCGAGGTCCTGGTGACAAGCCTCAATCCGGATTACCCCCTGGTCCGTTTTGCCACAGGTGATCTTTCCGCCATACTGCCGGGGCAGAGCCCCTGCGGCCGCACCAACCGCCGCATCAAGGGCTGGATGGGCCGGGCCGACCAGACCGCAAAGGTACGCGGTATGTTCATCCACCCCTCACAGGTTGACCTGGTGATCCGGCGGCATCCGGAAGTTGTCAGGGCACGTCTCGTGGTGGATTGGGTGAACGAGGCTGACAACATGACCCTGCAATGCGAAACCGATGCAGGATCTGAAGCCCTGGCAGCCGCCCTGGTCGACAGCATCAGGGATATCTGCAAGGTACGCGGTGAAATCGAGTTTACAACCCCCGCCTCACTTCCAAACGACGGGAAGGTAATCGATGATATCCGCAAGTACGATTAATCCGGCCAATGTCTGGCAGTAATGGGCTCCAGACAATACAGGTTATGGGCACTCACCTCGTTCACTACTTCTTACAATTTCCATATACCCGTTCATACAAGAAAACAGCACGGTGCTACCATCAGCTTCATTTGTGCAATAGCGAACCAATAGGGCATCCATTTTTAGTTCAATAAAGCGCATTTGGACACCGCCCGAAAAAGACGCCACATTATTTAAATGGACTTCAGTGCATTGGCCAAAACTCATGCGTTTTTTTTCCACAGCTTGAGTTACTCCAAAAGAATTTGTAGATAACACAATACCAATTAACAGAACGAGTAACTCTTTCTTCATTTCATCTTTCCCTGTTATCAATAACAGTGTTGCCCTTCTCTCTGCAGTTAGTCAGCAACGCCTTGCGGGAGGGGGGGGGTCCCTAACAACTGGGTTGATTGGGATATGGTCGCCCCCAAGTCACAGCTTCCTCCGAATTTTTAGATATGTTCATCCGACACGGCATTTACCTTCTCTTGGCAAGATCCGTAAAGATGCAGTGATTTCGAGATTCACGCTCCAGAACTCGGCAGTATCCAGCCGTTACTTTAATATAACTTCAGATCAGCTTAGACCATTCGATGCATCAAAGCCATATAGATGACTTTTCAACTGCGCATGGCACAGGAACCGATATCAGGCCTCCTATTGCACGTGCTTGAGGGGTGATTTCTACGATGAAAACAGATAAACGTTATGAACGTGTTATGGGAGGCCAGACCCTGAGTTTTTTCAGTCGTCTGATAACCGGTGCACCTGTGTGCGGCAGTTCACGTCTAGCTGCAATATTCGATAACCGGCGGTCTTTGTGTCGAAAGACTTCTCGTTGCGGGCGCCGAACTGAACACAGGTCGAAGGTGTAGTGTACACTGCCGCCGAACCGATTCGACCCTCAAATTCCTGATGTACATGACCCGCGCAGACAGCCTCAATCTGCGGTGAGGCCTCGATAAGTTCGACCAGATCCTGGGCACCTTCAAGTCCAATGTTATCGAGCCAGTCGACTCTGATGGCAACGGGAGGATGGTGCAGGAAAAGAAGTGTCCGAGAGCTTGGATCCATTTTCAACTGATCCCTCAACCACTCCATCTGGCGGGCATCAATGCGGCCCCGAACTTCACCCGTCTTTTGTGAGTCAAGGCCTATGATCTTCCAGCCCTCACTTGATAGTGTGAACGTGAGAGGATCATCATTTTCCGGGAACAGCTCTGGAAACACCTTTCGCAAATGGGCGCGATCATCATGATTGCCGGGAAGAATACGGCAACGTTCGAGCCAGTCACCCAAAACTTCACGCAGCATTCTATAGGTTTCGAGCTCTTCGTCCTGGGCCAGATCGCCAGTGAGGATCAGATAATCAAAATCTGCATGATATCGCTCGACTTGCTTGAGCACGGCAGTAAAGGTTTTCCATGTCCGGACACCAGCCAGCACACCCTGCGGGTCTTTGAAAAGATGGGCGTCGGTGATCTGTACAATGCGAATGCTCATGAACAAGGGACCTTCCACAAGGAAGTTGAACGCCGGCAGCCTACTGAAACCCGTAGTTTTATAGGTATACTATAGTCGTTTTTCAAACGGTTTATTCACCAAGTAATGCGTCATGTCGTTCATTTGAGTTATCAGATTTCGGTTGAAACACCTGGATAGTTTCTTGATGGTTAATCTGCAACTCTGTCGGAGCTTTCATCACTCTGGGTTTTCTTTAATCGGTGTCCTCCTGCAAAGACATCAAAGACGCGTTGCCACCTGCCGCAGCGGTGTTGATACAAAGCGTCCGCTCGGTGGCGTAGCGGTATAAATAATGTGGTCCACCCGCCTTGAAGCCCGTACCGGACAGCCCTTCCCCCCCGAAGGGTTGAACACCCACCGCCGCACCTATGATATTGCGATTGGCATAAGCATTACCGGCTCTCACCCGCTCCGTCACGTAGCGGATGGTGTTATCGATGCGGCTGTGAATACCAAAGGTCAGGCCATAGCCGGTGCCATTGATTGCGGCGATAACCTGATCCAGCTCGCTGGCTTTGTAGCGCACCACGTGCAGGATAGGCCCGAATACTTCCCGCTTCAGTTCCGCTATTCCGCCGATTTCGAATGCCTGGGGTGGAACAAAGGTGCCATGGGCGGTGTCCGGGGGAAGTTCGCTGCGGTAAATCAAACGGCCTTCCTGCGTCATACGCTGGCCATGGATCTGTAAGATGTTGCGCGCGTTCTCATCGATAACCGGACCCACATCGGTGGACAAGAGGGAAGGATCGCCGACGCTCAATTCGGCCATTGCGCCGGCCAGCATGTTGATTATCCTTTCCGCGATATCTTCCTGGATGTACAGGACCCGCAGAGCGGAACAGCGCTGCCCGGCACTCTGGAAGCTGGATGCCAGCACATCGGCCACCACCTGCTCCGGCAGGGCCGAGGAATCCACGATCATGACGTTCTGGCCGCCGGTTTCAGCAATCAGCGGTATGATGGGGCCCTGACGCGCCGCCAAGGTACGATTGATCGCCCAGGCGGTTTCTGTGGATCCGGTAAAAGCGACACCGCCGATGCGGGGATCGTCCACCAGACTGGCACCTATGGTACCATCGCCGGGCAACAACTGAACTGCATCTCCCGGCACCCCGGCTCGGTGTAACAAGGCTACGGCATAGGCGGCGATCAAAGGGGTTTGTTCCGCCGGTTTGGCTATTACCGCGTTACCCGCGGCGAGCGCGGCGGTTACCTGCCCCATGAAGATAGCCAGGGGGAAGTTCCATGGGCTGATGCAGATGAATACGCCCCGGCCGTGCCAGCGCAGTTGATTGGTTTCGCCGGTGGGTCCCGGCAAATCCAGAGCAGAAGAAAAATCGGCCCGGGCTCGCGCGGCGTAAAAGCGACAGAAATCCACCGCTTCCCGAACCTCGGATACACCATCCATGATGGTCTTGCCGGCTTCGTGGGTACATAGGGTCATCAGAATGGCCATTTCCCCTTCCATCAAATCAGCCGCCCGCTCCAGGCAGGCTGCGCGCTCTTCCGTCGGAGTGGCGTTCCACCGCGGTGCCCCGTGACCCGCGATATTCAAAGCCCGGGATACGTCGTCTGCGTCAGCCTCCGTCACAACACCTACTTGCCGGCGCCGGTCAGCGGGGTTGAACACAGGTTTTTCTTCACCCGCCTTGGCCACACCGTTGATCAGGGGGGTAGCGCGCCATTCCTGCTCCGCGGCGGCTTCCATCCCGGCGGCCAGTTCCCGTAGATTCAGGATGTCACTGAGGTCGATGCCCTTTGAATTTTTACGATCGCCAAATATGTCCCGCGGCAAAGAGATACGGGGGTGGGGTATTTGGAGCAGGCCGCTGACCTTGGTTACCGGATCGGCGATGATGGCTTCAATGGGCGCGTCCCGATCCACGATACGATTGACGAAAGAGGTGTTGGATCCGTTTTCCAGCAGGCGGCGCACCAGATAGGCCAGCAGATCCTCATGGCTGCCCACCGGTGCATAGATACGGCAGGGTATGCCCTCGTTGGCTGTGACCTGCTCGTAAAGGGCTTCGCCCATGCCATGGAGGCGCTGAAACTCAAAATCCCGCCGATTTCCTGCGAGCTCGATGACGGCCGCTACCGTCTGGGCATTGTGGGTGGCGAATTGGGGAAAAAAAACCTCCCGGGCAGCCAGCACTTTGCGGACGCAGGCCATATAGGAGACGTCGGTGGAGGCTTTGCGGGTGAATACAGGATAGCTCTCCAGCCCCTGTTCCTGGCCATGCTTGATTTCGGCATCCCAATAGGCACCTTTAACCAGCCGCACCATCAGGCGTCTGTTTTGGCGTCGGGCAAGGTCAACCAGCCAATCTATGATATTGAAGGCACGCTTCTGGTAGGTCGGCAAAGCAAGCCCCAAACCGTCCCATCCCTTGAAGGCAGGGTCGGTTAAGAGAAGATGGATGAGCTCCATGGACAAGTCGACGCGAAACGCCTCTTCCGAATCGATGTTGAAGTTGATGTTCTTGTCCCTGGCCAGTAGCGCCAATTCGCGCAGCCGCGGCATCAATTCTTTCAGGATCCGCCCGCCCTGGGCCGGTTCATACCGAGGGTGCAGCGCAGACAATTTCACCGATATGCCAGGCGCCTCAACCGGCCCACGACCTCCCGACGCTTCACCGACGGCAGAAATGGCGTCTTTATAGGCGTGAAAATAAGTATCGGCATCCTGGATGGTGCGGGCTGCTTCACCCAGCATGTCGAAAGAATGGCGATAGCCTTTTTTTCGATCAGAGTTGGCGCGTTCCAGGGCGGCTTTGATATTGCGGCCCATGACGAACTGGCGGCCAAGTATGCTCATGGACTGGGTAATGGCCTGACGGATTATGGGTTCGCCGCTGCGCTGAACCAGGCGCATGAAGATTCCCTGGCTGTCTTTCAACTTGACCATGCGACCGGTCAGCATCAATCCCCAGGTAGAAGCGCTGACAAACAGGGAATCGCTTTGTCCCAGATGCTTTTCCCAGTCGCCGGCGCTGATCTTGTCATAAATCAGATTATCCACCGTCTGGGTGTCGGGAATACGCAGCAGGGCCTCAGCCAGGCACATGAGTACAACGCCCTCCTGACTTGAGAGATCGTATTCCTGCATCAGACTATCGATACCACCGTGGTCTGCCTGCCGTCTAACTTCATTTACCAGCGCTCGGGCACGCTTGGTAATTCGATCTCTCATCTCTGCTGGCAGCATCGCCTCCCTGATCAGCGCGGCGACATGCTGGCTTTCATCAACCCGATAGGCAGCGAGAACAGGTGCATAGAGTGGATGGGAAGCGATAATGGGTTCGAAATATTTCACAGAGACTATCCTCCAAGACTTTAACCATTAAGGATAGTGTGTCATCCAAAAAAATCGACCTGTGGGTTGCCAATTCGGTGCCATTAGCTCTGCTGCATATGCCCGAACTAGAATCCGTGCTGTTGTCAGGATAAGAAGCGTTGCTTTATGAATTACTCAATTGTCACCGGGCGATCTGGAGAAAGGTCTTTCCAATGGCGCTTTGCGGTGGAATTCGCTAACAGCCTCACGAATCCGGATCAGATCACCATCAAGAGCCGGCTGACCATGCCACCATTGATGATCAGGTGATTGATGACCGACACCAAAGAGGACATTCCTTCGATGCCGAATCAGTCGTTGTTTTAATTCCGTCAGAGCGCCAGACTGCATATCAACAGCAGAGGCGATTAATTCTTCACCTTCTTTAACCTTGAGATCTGCAATCTCCAACTGGCGTTTTCCGTTGGCGAACTGCTCGCGAACATAACGGGGACTATGGCAGCCTGAACAGATCCATTGGCGTACTTCCGGGCCATGACTCGGTGCCATGGTATTGCCATGGTCGCCATTATGGAGATGACAGTAACTGCAAGTCGGTGCACGGTATTTGCCACGTTGCAAAGGCTGGTTCCAGTCCTGCCTGTCTTCATTAAGGTGGTTTATTACGCCATGTTTGGATAGGGAGTAACTGTGGCCGGCGGGACCTTCATGGCAGCTCGCGCAACTTTGATCTTTTCTTGCCTTTTCGTTCGAGTCCTTATGGCGATCACCGTGACAACTGCCGCAACCACTTCCGGGATCAGCGGCATGTGGCCCCTGTCGCCATTGCCTGATCAGCTTAGGATTTCGCTCTGTGTGGCAGTTAACGCACTCAGTATCTGTAAATGGACCCGGTGCGATTGTCTCTTCAGATAGCGCAGGATTAACAACCAGGCCGAATATGCTCAGCATCCAGATAGTGGATCGCATCTTATTAAAGACTGACCACAGCATCAGTTGTGATCCCGGTTGTAGTCAGTGTACGCACCTTTCATCCAGAGTTCAGAAGGTGCCGGTGCGATTTCTCCCTTCTGCTCTGCTTCAAAGAGATTGCGCAGTTCTTTGGCTTTGGTTTCGATTCGATCCAGTGAGGCTGCCATTTTATCGTGTCCAGACTTGATCCCCGCCATACTCCCGTGGGCGGCTGACTTATAGGCGCCCAGGTTCTCGAAATACCACATCTCGAAATAGTCTCGTTCTATGGCGGAGACATTGTAGAAAGCAGATGCCTGTCCTTCGAAAAAACCGATACGCTCTCTTTGCCACAGGCTGCCCATCGGATAGGGAGGTCGTTCGTCAGCGGCGGGGCGAAGCAATTCCTCACTGCGCAAATCTTTGAGAACAGCTTCCGCTTTATAAAGTTTTTTCCAGGCCTGTTTACGCTCCTGATCCAGATCAGTCAGCCATTGCGCTGCTTTGCTCTCTTCATGGCAGTCACTACACAGTTTTATCCAGCGCTTACGCAGCACTTGATTTTTGGATGTGTGGGGGTTGATCTCACGCAGACCGAATTTCCACAGGGACTTGTGAGCCACCTGATGGCGTCCACCATCCATGTGGCAGTAGGCGCAGGTAGGCGCCTTATAGTTACCCTTGATCAAGGGCTTTGACCAATCCCAATCACTGCCCTCGGCCCGGTATAATTGGCCGTGGGCAGAGGCGAAGTAGGTTTCGTCATCCGGATGGGGCGGACCCGAGTGGCAGGTAACGCAGGCCTCCGGTCGGCGAGCCTCGGCGGCATCGAACCGGTGACGGGTATGGCAGGAGTCACACTTGGTGGCCACCGAGTGGCACTGGACGCAGGACTGGACTTCAGCTTTCGGCTTGTCGGCAAAATGAGGCGCATCCAGGGCCCGCTCCATCGCCAGTACATGGCTGGGAAATCCATAGCGGGCTTCATCCTGAAACTCACCATGTTGTTTTCCATGACATTTGCCGCACACCTCAGGGGTGGGTAGCCGTAGCTGCTGATGGTCGCTGCCATGACAGTCGTTACAGGAAACAGGGTCGATGTTCAGGGCATGGCGGCTGGCACGCCAATCGGCTACGATGCCGGGAGTGATCCCCTCATGGCATTGAACGCACAGTTCGGCCTCGAATATGCCTTCTACTATCTCGGTTGACTGATAGAAATTCTCCGGGTCCCAATAGCCCTGTACCGGATCGGGCGACCAGTGACGGGAGTATAGTCCAGCCCCCGTTCCTCCCTTGCTCCAGTGCACATATACAAAGCCTGCCGATACCGCCAGCAACGCAACGATTGGAAGTGCTATAAGCTTCAATCGATAACGCATGGTTTACGAACGATTCGGACGTGTCGCCACCAACGCAGCAGGCCCAACCCCGTCAGCAGCAGGAAAGGAAGCAACGCCAGGACGCCCGTCATCGAGGAACGACCGATCACACCATTATCATCCGGCGTTTTATCCATCATCGAATTTGTGGCATGGCGTTCCAGGTATACCAGCAGGATCTCCTGATCCTGTGGCCGCATGGTTTTCACCTTGCCCATCAATCCCCCAAAACGATTGGAAACATCCATTAACCTGAACATCCTGGGTGCAACATCACGCCATTCGGCTGCAGTGTGGCGGTCGGGTCCCGGCAGGTTATGGCACTGGGTACAGTACTGGTCAAGCAGCACGGCACCCGGCGAATGTGTCTCTGGGAGTGAGGCTGCGGTAAGGCCGGGCGGCAGTTTATCTTTATATGTCTCACACAGATCGATGTTTGCCCAAGTGTGGCTTGCGGCGGCAGGCAGCGGCATAAGAAGGACCATAAGCAGTAAAACGGTTCTGTTCATGCCCTACTCCAGACAGGCTGTTGGGTGCCGAAACTGACCAGCATGCCTTCAGCCGCCTTACGGCCGGCTGCCATGGCATTTACTGCGAGATTGGGCCCCAGCGTATTGTCTCCACCGGCCCAGATTCCGGAGCGAGTGGTACGGCCCTGGCTATCCACAAGAATGTTTCCGTGGGGCTCCGTGGCGATGTCGAATGAGCCCAGCCATGGCGGCGGTGCTGCTTGCTGTCCCAATGCGAGAATTACCAGACTGGTATCGATCACCCGTTTACCACTGGGTGTGTCAAAACGTACCCCGGAGACCTGTCCCCTACCCTCGCAGCCGAGCGGGATGTGTTCCAACACGAACCGGGCTCCTTCTTCGCGGGCCAATTCAACCTCCTTCGGTGAGGCGCGCAGGCAGTCTGCAGAACCCCGGTAGGCGACGGTGACCTCCGCTCCCAGGCGCAATGCCGATCGGGCACAATCCATGGCGGTATCGCCGCCACCGAGAACCACTACATGCTGTCCACTCAACGACTCTCTTTCGCCCGTATTGATTTTTTCCAGCCAGTTAAGGGCCTGCCTGACCCCTGAGAGGTCCTGTCCAGGCAGATCAATAGTGCGCGGTTTTTGCGCACCCAGCCCAAGAAAGATGGCATCATTCTTTTCAAGCAACTGGGATAAAACCACATCATCCACTGACGTCCCGAGAGAGAAGCGAATACCGGCCTGTTCGAGCAGGGCCTGCCGCCGCTCCAGCAGGGTCTTGTCCAGTTTGAATGATGGAACGCCTGTCTGGAGCAAACCGCCAATTTTGCCGCCGCGTTCATATACCGTGACATACACACCTGACCGATTCAGCCGTTCCGCACAACTCAACCCTGCCGGTCCGGCTCCGATCACCGCTACGCTGCGTCCGGTATGGTGTGTTGTTATGGTTGGCCGCCAGCCGGCATTCAACGCATGTTTTGCGATGATGCGTTCCAATGCACCGATAGTGACAGCGCCTTCCAACCGGTTGCGGGTACAGGCCCCTTCGCACAAACGGTGCTGAGGGCAAATCGTTCCGCACACCTCGGGTAGCGGTGAGGTTGAATGGACCAGGTCTCCCGCTCGTTTCCAGTCTCCACGCGCGGCAGCCTGCAACCAATCGGGGATGAAGTTGCCCAGTGGGCAGGCGTTGCGGCATCCGGGAACACCGCAATCGAGGCAGCGTTCTGCTTGCAGCATTAGTTTTTCTTGTGAAAGCGGCCGTTCTGTTTCGTTCCAATCGGTCAGGCGTGCTGCGGAGGCTCGGTGTTCGGGTTCCACTCTCGGAACAGCAGCGACCGGTTTTCGCTTGAGCAGATGGCTGGCATCCTGTCGCAATTCGGGTCTAAACAGGTTGCGCACATCATGAATTTCCAGCGCATCGGTAGGGCACGAAACGATGCAGCGTGCGCAACCCATGCAGTCCTCCAGACCAGTGATCTCTCCAGTGGTTTTGCCCTGCCGCCATACCGGAATACCCATGTCGCAGGCTTGTTCGCATCGACGACAGTCGATGCATTGCTGGGCGTTCATGTTAATACCGTAAAAACCGGCATGATTGAGCAGGCCAAATGTTGCACCATAGGGGCAGAGGTAACGGCAATAGAAACGATTGCCGGTTACAGGGATGATGAAAAAAGATCCGAAATAGGTGAGTCCCACCACCAGCCCGAACATGCCGACAAGAGTTGCTGTCCAGGCATTGGGTGGAAATTGTGTGGCCACCATCACCCCTACGTACCAAACAAAGAAAAACCACTTGGTATGGCGTAAGCGCCAGGCCCAGTCGCTGCGCAGGGAGAAGCGGCGGAACGGGAAACCTACAGTCTCACGGATACCGACACAGGGACACCCAAAACCGCAAATTATCCGCCGTCCAAAAAGAAAAACCAGCAGAAGGACAATAAAGAAAGTAAGAGTCCCCGGTGTGTGCAGGGCAGGAAAGACGGGTTGACTCCAGACATATCCGGTATAGGGCTCGAACATCGGCACAAGCCATGGGGTCAGCCACCAGAAGCCTGTGACGACCGTTACCAGTATTATCAGGCGTTTGCGGGTATAGGGATTTTGTTCGGCATGGATTCGCCAAAGACCAAACGCGAGAATGACGGCATACTCTGTATAGCGGTTGAGCCAGATTGGACTCTCGTACAGATAGAGCCAGGATTCGTTGAGCCAGCCGACGAAGGCCAGTGTGAAGGCAGCCATTGAGAGCGCCATGACCCAACCTCTATAGCGTCCCGGCAGGATATCCTGACGCGACGCACCACTGGATCGGGCGCTGTAGGTCAGAATTCCTGTTTCTTGAATGGCCGAATTCATGGAAGTTTCTCTTGCGGATCTGGTCCTGTGTTATGCGGTCCGAATAGATCTCTAATTGAACATGGCAGTAGCACTGAAGAAGAAGCCCAGACACATGGGAAATTCGTTCCCAAAGATCCAGTCGATCCAGCTCATGATTCACTTTCCTCCAAAGGCTTTTCTGCTATACTTTTTTATTAATCTTATATTCAATAGATCACTTGATTAATTGAAGTATAGAAGGAGCAGTATGTCAACCGGTAATTTCAAACATGAACTTTTCAACCAGTTTGCCCGGGTCGCGAAGGCGATGAGTAACGGTTACCGGCTGGAACTGCTGGAATTTCTGGCCCAGGGAGAACGCAGTGTGGACGCCTTGGCACAGGTTTCAGGCCTTACTGTGGCCAATACGTCCCAACATCTGCAGCAGCTGAGGCAGGCTGGTCTGGTAGCTAACCGCAAAGAAGGACAAAAGGTCTATTATCGTTTGAGTGGGATGGATGTTTCAGCGCTGCTTGGGTCTGTAAGGGAAGTAGCGGAGCGCCATCTGGCGGATGTGGATCGCCTCGTTAGTGATTATCTTACAGTTAAAGATAACCTGGAGCCTGTACCAGCGGACCAATTGCTGGAGAGGGCCAGAGATGGATTGGTGACCGTTCTGGATGTGCGTCCGCAAGAGGAATATGCGGCGGGACATCTTCCCGGTGCCCTCAACATACCCATGGAGGAACTGGAAAAGCGTCTGGAGGATCTGGATCCTGACCAGGAGGTTGTTGCCTATTGCCGTGGTCCGCATTGTGTTCTGGCATTCGATGCCGTAGCCAGATTACGAGAGCAAGGGATAAGCGCCAGACGCCTGGAAGGTGGACTACCCGAGTGGCGGATGGAAGGATTTCCGGTGGAAACCGTCTCAACCCCATCAGGGCGCTGAGTTTTATCCTTACAAGGGTATATCGTCCCGGGCAGCTTAAGCCACAACTCTGTTACCGCAGCAAATATGAGTCCAGCGCCGATCCCGGGTAAGCCGTTTTCTCGATTTCCTGCAGAATCCGAATGATCTGCTCTTCCGTAAATCGTTTCTTCATGGGTTTCCTCCATCAAATTGAGGAAGCTCTAACATTCTAGCTGGTTCAATTATGAAGGGGCTATCCAATAAAGAACTTTCCGTATTACCAACACCTTCCGAAACTCCTGGAAAGGATTCAGATCCGGTTAGGCGGATATATCCAAAACAGACTGACCAGGGTGCCTTACCATGGTGCGGGACCCTTGGGCGGAATACGCGTGAGTGGTATTAGAAAGGCTAAGGGTAGGTACTACTCGTGACAATCCGGAATACTCCTTAGTTCTACCTGTAGAACTACGGGTCTAGGTTTTCCATAGCATGTTGATGGTCAAGACACAGTGAGGGGTTGATAAAGCCCATTGCAGTGAATCAACCAATGGAATTCGCAGCTATTTTTATTGAGGGTCCCAGGATAATATGACGCTTCTCAAGTGCTTATACGCCGCATGATTTCCAAATAGCTATCTTTTCCACCATCATACGCCTACACTGAATGGGAAGTTGCAGCATCCCGCAGTCCAGGACTGATCGGAACGCTCAGATAAATGCCCTTCTGTTCTTCCTCCCGACGCGCCTTGGATACTTTTCCAGCACCATTCAGGAGTGTAAGTGCCATGCCGAAGTCCCAACGATCCAATAGGGAAGTAAAAAAGCAGTCCTTACTGACACCAAAGGAAAAGAAGGCTGCAAAGCGTGCAAAGAAGCATGCGGGAGATGTCACCCCTCTGATTGCCAAGAGTTCCTGAGCCTACGCTATTATCGGCCCTTGACTGGGAACGCATTCTCAAGTGCAAGGAGAGATTCCGACGATACGCCCTTTTCCTTGACCCGTTTCACCCGTATGTGGGTCGTGTAATGGCCAATACCATGTGGCTTTTACATACGCATTTAGTGCCGCCGACCATTACCATTTGACAGAGGTAAACTCTATCGTCAATGGGTTCTTATGGTACCTGTCTAGTCTAAATCCGTGCCGCGGTTAAAGTGATTTTTACAGTTGGAATACCTCTCGGCTTTTAAAGCCGAGAGGTCTCTTTTATATCAAAAAAAGCATAACAGGAAACTGGATTTCCAATTATCCAATAAACATGGAGAAACGCTTAGTGACAATAATTTTAAATCGTGAAAAATTGACGGTACTGCATGTGGCAACGCTTAACTATCTAATGTCAATTACTTTGTCCGGTCCGCGTCAATTATCTTGGCCGGTTAATTGTCGCGGGTTTCTTGGTTGATTTCTCCTTGGTTGGCGCGCGGCGATTGTGTTTGAGGGGTAATTGTCGCCACATCCGTTCGTTTCC
>JAQYVO010000211.1 GCA_030145425.1 Chromatiales bacterium
ACCGGCTGTTGGCAAGAGACCGGGTTCCGGAGGTGGTGGTCACGCTCCTCAAGGACGGTTGGAAGGATGTACTGCTGCTGATTTGCCTGCGCAAAGGTCTGGACAGCCCGGAGTGGTCGGCGGCGCTGGAAACCATGGATAAATTGCTGTGGAGTGTAGAACTCAAGCAGGAACAGGAGCAGCGGCAGGAATTACTGAAAGCGATTCCCCAGCTGCTCAAGTCTCTGAGGATCGGCTTGAACGATATTTCCTATGATCAGCATAAGATGGCGCGTCTTTTCAAAGATCTTCAGTCATGCCACCTGGACGGCATGAAGGGCAACCCGGTGGTGTCTTCGAAGAGCGCCGATGCCATAGCTGTCTGGAATGAACAGGAACAAAGAAAGTATCCGGAATCGGCCCGGCCGGTTAATGCGGCGGTCGAAGGTGCCGAGAATGAGACCGGTTCGCCGAAATCTGTTGAAGCCGGGGCTGTCGTTGAGGACATCGATGACGATCACTCCAGAGCCGCTGAAACTCTGGCTATTGGGACCTGGCTTCAGATTGCCCAGGATGAGGATACCCAGGTGCGTGCAAAACTTTCCTGGCGGAGCCGGATGTCCAGAACCTGCCTGTTCGTCAATCGAAAGGGCATGAAGGTGGCAGAAGTCAGTCTCCCGGAACTGGCAGAGTGGTTACGAAGCGGAAAGGCGGAGATCCTTGATCAGTCAAGTGCACCCCTGGTGGACCGGGCCATGGTGTCCATGGTGAAAACGCTCAAGAGTGGAGAAGCCGCCCAGGAGAAGACGGAAGCCTGATGCCGTCTCCGAAACACGGGTAAAAAACAGGGCTTTTCCCCTGATCAAGTGCGTAAATTACCGATGTAGGGCCGAATTCATTCGGCCAATAGCTCACCAAGTGTGTAAATTTCAGTTGTAGGGCCGAATTCATTCGGCCAACAGCCATCACTACCATTGGTCTCATGAAGGCCCTCAAAGCCCGTCCAGCACCCACCATCATCTGCCCCTGTGCCAGATATATCGTTACCAACCCGTGATGACAAATCACAGTGAAACGACCGATGGTCGAATGAATTCGACCCTACGGTTCTACCGACAGATGGAAAGCGTTTCGTTCCGTCAAACCCCGACAATGGTGCCCAACTATCTCGTCGCTATTCGGTGTCGCCCGCATTGTCTCACTGACTGATGGCCGTGAGGCATCGGCATGCCATACAATGCCCGCTTTTGAGCCATGAAATAGGAGCTCCTGAATGGGCGAGAAAATAACCGATACCGGCCTCAAGTATGAAGATCTGCTGGAAGGCGAGGGAAAAGTGGCAGAAGCAAACCAGAAAGTGAGCGTTCACTACACCGGCTGGCTCACTGACGGCACAAAGTTCGACTCCAGCCTGGACCGTAATGACCCGTTCAGTTTTCCGCTTGGCGGGGGCAGGGTAATCCGTGGTTGGGATGAGGGCGTGCAGGGCATGAAAGTGGGCGGTAAGCGAAAACTGACGATTCCGCCTCAGCTGGGCTACGGTTCGGCCGGTGCCGGCGGCGTCATCCCGCCCAACGCAACCCTCGTGTTCGAGGTGGAGTTGCTTGAAATCCTCTGAACTGAAAGCGCTGCTGCCTCCCGAGGAACTCATAGCCGAACAGGTTAGGATTGCCCTTGAGGAGGATCTGGGCACGGGAGATCTTACCGCCGGGCTGATTTCCGGGGAATCCGGTTCCGCGGTCCAGGTGGTCTGCCGTGAAGAAGCGGTACTCTGCGGCACTGCGTGGTTCGAAGAGGTGTTCAGGCAGTGCGATGCCTCGATTGCCATGGCGTGGTCGGCGGCGGACGGTGACAGGGTGTCCCCCGGACGGGTGCTGTGCCAGATGCAAGGTAAGACCAGGGCCCTGCTCAGCGGGGAACGGACTGCGCTCAATTACCTCCAGACGCTCACGGGCACGGCCACGCTGTCGCGTCGATATGCCGATGCCGTGGAGGGCACGGGGGTGCGTATCCTGGATACACGAAAGACCCTGCCGGGGCTGCGCCTGCAACAGAAATATGCGGTACGTTGCGGAGGATGCGATAATCACCGGATTGGCCTGTATGATGCGGTGCTCATCAAGGAAAACCATATACTCGCCGCCGGTTCGATCAGTGCAGCCATGGGGGCGGCCCTGGAAAAGGCCGGGGGCGTCGGGATTGAGATCGAGGTTGAAGATCTGACAGAGCTGGAACAGGCACTCGAAGCGGGAGCCGTGAGGGTGCTGCTGGACAATTTCGATCTGGATCAACTCCGGGAAGCAGTCGCATTGAACGCCGGAAGGGCAAGGCTGGAGGCTTCGGGAAGCGTCGGTCTCGATGACATTCGCAGGATCGCCGAAACCGGGGTCGACGACATATCGGTCGGGTCACTCACGAAAAATGTGTATGCCGTAGATCTCTCGATGCGGTTTGTTTAGGGCCGGGCACCACCACTACCCGCATCGGAACCATTCAATACAGCCGTTTCCCCGTCTAACCCATATTTGAACAACCCATTCTTAATACTAAATCAGCAATAGAATCCTACGGATCAAGGAGTTTTCATGTCTCATTCTCGGCTTCGCTTTGTATCGGCACTGATACTCGCAGGACTCGCTTCAAGCGCCCTGTCCGCGGAAATCGACACCCCGGAAAAGAAGTTCAGCTATGTCCTGGGTATCCAGTTTGGCCAGCAACTTAAAAATGAAGGCATCATGGTGGATGCCGCTGCCTTTGCCGCAGGTATTGATGATGTGCTCCGGGGCAATTCTCCGAAGATGTCCATGCAGGAGATGCAGGCGGCACTACAGGCAGGTAAGAACAAACTGATCATGGAAAAACAGGCTGAAGCCCAGGCTGCCATGGAGGTTGGGAAGGCTTTTCTCGAAAAGAACAAGAAGCAGAAGGGGGTGGTGGTTCTGCCGTCCGGGCTCCAATATATAGAACTGAAGGCGGGGAAAGGGAATTCACCTGGCGCGGAATCCAAAGTCACCGTCCATTACCGCGGGGCTCTGATCGATGGGACGGTGTTTGACAGCTCCTACAAGCGCGGCGAACCCACCAGTTTCAGTCTGGACGGTGTGATCCCAGGTTTCAGAGAGGCCATCTCCATGATGAAGCCGGGTGCCAAGTGGAAGGTGTTTATACCATCCGATCTTGGTTATGGGCCGAACGGGGCGGGTGGGGCCATCGGGCCGAACGAGACCCTGATTTTCGAGATCGAGCTGCTGTCCGTAGAGGAAGAGTAACGGCAAACCGGGCTGGCCGAACGGCACTTACTTAAGCACCGTCATCCCGGCGTAGGCCGGGATCCAGAACTGCCAATGATGGTTCCTTCCTGGATTCCGGCCTGCGCCGGAATGACGATCAAGGCGTTTGAACAGGACAATTTTGCTTAATTAAGTACCATGCGGGCTAGAGCCCTCTGAGATAGGCCGGCCTGATGCCGGGCGCCCCTTTCAGGACAGCGTCGATTTGTTCCAGCAACGCATCCCTGTCCCGTGGCAGGTTGCCTGCCAGCGCCAGGGCGTTGGAGGCATGATTGGAGCGGAATATGACGGGCTCCGGAGGATCCATGCCACCGACCAGGCGTGCCTGTTCCAGAAGGATGCCGCGATCGTTCTGCCGCTGAAAGGATTCTCCGAACTTTTCGGCAAATTCCTGCCGGACGGTATCCTCAAGAAAAAGCTGCAGGGTGGACAGATAGGTTAGGGGCGCCTCCGAAAGCAGAGCCAGGGTGCCGTCGATGTGCTCCTCCCAGTATTCGGCACCGCCCAGCCCCAGGATCACGGTGC
>JAQYVO010000303.1 GCA_030145425.1 Chromatiales bacterium
GGACCTGGTACTGGGCCCGGCCGATAATCCATTGCCCGCTACCCAGATCGTGCGGACACTTGCCCTGCTTGAGGAAGAATCCTCACTGGTCTGTGCGACGAGCGATGCGCTATCCGGGGACATCACCCAGGTACCCGGGGATGTTCCTCCCTGTGTAACACCGGAAGCCGAGGCTTTTGGACCGCTGGCAGCGGTACTTGGCACGGTCGACCAGACGGGCACACCCTCGGTACAGCTCTGGTCTGATCCTATCAGCACCAATCCGGATCTGGATGCCACGGAAACCTGGGACCTGCAGAACTTCAGCGCGGATGCTCATCCGATGCACCTGCACCTGGTGAAGTTCAATGTGAACAGCCGTGAAGGACTTGGGGGCGGCGACAGCATAATCACCAGAAGAGGAACCGTGGACGGAGTACCGGACGTAAACCTCAACAATGGTATCCAGGAGTGGGAGAACGGCTGGAAGGACGTCGTGATTGCCTATCCGGGAGAGAGCACCAAAGTCACCTCCACCTTCGATATCCCGGGCCTCTACGTGTGGCACTGCCATATCGTCGAACACGAGGATAACGAAATGATGGTGCCCTTCTGTGTCGGCAACGATAACTGTGGCGGTCTCCCGCTGCCAGACGCGGGTGAGCAGGCTAATTTCACCTCGGGGCTCAGCAACTAAAAATCCGGGCAGTTCTGCCCTCCAGGACAGGGCCGCCTTCGGGCGGCCCTTTTTCTTGCCAGAGGGTACCGCCGGTTGCTATGGTTTATGTTAATAACAGGAAAATAAAGAGGCCCGGGTCCAGCTGAGCCGGATATTCAGGCTGGATCTGCCGACCTACCCAAGTATCGCAGGGTTCACGAGGCCTCTACCATGAAACAGGGAGAACACTACATCATGCGTTTATTTACATTGTCACTGATGGCCGGACTGGTGCTGGCCGTTGGGTCTGCCAGGGCCGATGAGCCGCTTGAACTGAAAGAGGAAGCCGATCGTATCAACTACAGCCTCGGTCACCAGATCGGGACGGATTTCAAGCGCCAGGGTGTAAGTCTGGACGGTGCTGCCATCATGCGCGGTATTGAAGATGCACTCACCGGCACCGCTCCCCTGCTGGACCAGGGGGACATGAACCAGCGTCTGGGTACGCTGAAAGGCCAGATATCCGATGACATGCGCTCCGTTCAGGTCCAGCGGGTTAAGGAAAGAAAAGCAGACGCCGAGCGCAAGCGCCGTGAGGGCCAGGCGTTTCTCGAAGAAAACAGTAACAAACCGGGGGTCAAGACGACTTCCAGCGGCCTGCAGTACAAGGTGATCAGGGAAGGCAGCGGCGATAAGCCGGGTGCGCTCAGCGAAGTAACCATCCAATACCGGGGCAGGAAGATCAACGGTCAGGAATTCGACAGTTCGTACAGCAGAAACGAAGCGACCACCCGCCGCGTGAGGGACATGATTCCCGGAATCAGGGAGGCCATACAGCTGATGCAGCCAGGTGCCCACTGGGAACTCTACATCCCGCCAAATCTGTCGTACGGCAGGCGTTCCCCTCTCGCCCACCAGACAGTCATCGTTGAAATTGAACTGCTGTCTATCAACCGCCAGGACAGCGACACAAAGGAGACCGGCACTGAAACGGCAGAATCCGGGGATCACCCTGGGGGGCCGGAATAAAAATAATCCGGGGCAAGGAAGGCGCCGGAGCACCACTAACAGCATCGACACCCTAACACTATTGGAGAATCAGGATGAAACACCTACTAATCCTCAGTACCGCTCTGCTTGCACACATCTGTGTCGCTGCAGAACCCATCGATCTCGATACCGACACAGCGAAAATAAACTACAGTGTCGGCTATCAGATCGGGGGCGATTTCAAACTCGAGGGCCTGGAGATGCAGCCGGAGGTGGTCGTCAGGGGCATCCAGGACGCGCTGTCCAATGCCGCCCCGCTCATGACGCCCGAGGAAATGCGCACTACCATGGGTGAGCTGGGCAAACGCAGGGCCGCGAAGAGTACCCGTGAAAAATATATGGCCAAGATCCAGTATGAGAAAGAAGCAGTCAAATTCCTGGCCGCCAATGCCAAAAAGGAAGGCGTGGTCACTACGGCCAGCGGGCTGCAGTACAAGGTAATCGAGGCAGGTACTGGCAGGACACCGAAAGCGACCGACACGGTCACGG
Organism: Chromatiales bacterium; assembly: GCA_030145425.1. GTDB lineage: Bacteria > Pseudomonadota > Gammaproteobacteria > Chromatiales > Chromatiaceae > JAHEHQ01. Next base: position 2,177 of record JAQYVO010000303.1, read on the forward strand.
CCAATTACCGTGGCACCTTTATCGACGGCAAGGAGTTCGACAGCAGCTACTCAAGGGGCAAACCGGCCACATTCCGGGTGGACCAGGTGATTCCAGGCTGGACCGAGGCGCTGCAACGGATGAAAGAAGGGGCGAAATGGCAACTGTTCATTCCCTATCAACTGGCCTACGGCGAAAAGGGACAGCTGCGTCACAAGGCCCTCATTTTCGATGTCGAGCTACTGTCAATCGGTGAACCCGCGTCCACGGCTGCGGATTCAGGCACTTCCACGAGCGATTGAGTGGACGCGCGATGCTCCACCTCAATCCAGACTAAACAGGGCCGCTGGCACCATTGACTACAGGAATGTGCGACGTAGCAGGTTTAGCCACCGGGATAATCCAAGTGCACAAGATCCACTACCACAAACAGCGACCAGGAACTGTCGGGAAGCTGTTGCTCACCCTGTTGCTGGCCGGGTGTGGATCGGAGTCTCCGGACTCATCTGAACCGCTCGAGCAGATAGCGCAGAAAGGCAAGCAGGAGCCGTCCGGCGAGCACTTGCATTCACATTATGTCTGCCCCATGCACCCGCAGATCGTGCGCGATGAGGCTGGTGTCTGTCCGCTCTGTGGTATGGACCTGGTGGAGAAGGCTCTTGAAACGACCACAGACGAGCAGGTGCATTATGTCTGCCCCATGCACCCGCAGATCGTTCGCGATACGGCAGGTGACTGCCCGCTCTGCGGCATGGACCTGGTGGAAAAGACACTGGAGCCCGCCGCGGGTAACCGTCCGGGGGTAACCCTGGATGCCTCGGTCATCCAGAACATGGGTGTGCGTACCGGAAAGGTTAAACGCGGGACACTGCAAAGGCACATCAAGACCCAGGGCACGGCGACCTACGATGAAGCCCGCATCATCCTTATTCATTCCCGTACGCCTGGCTGGGTCGAAAAGCTCGACATTCTCACGGACGGGGTAACGGTCAAGCGCAAGGATCAACTGGCAGAGTTTTATTCGCCCTACATTGTACAGGCCCAGCTGGAGTACATTGCGGCGCTCGAGGAGGCGGACCTGGCCGGCTTCGAGTCCCGTGACCAGACTGAACTCAATGCGAAAGTAAAATCCCTGCGTAACACACTGAAACTGCTCAATGTGGGAGAAATGGAGATCATGCGCGTCGAGAAATACCGCACGGTTCTGAGCACCGTCTCCATCATGGCACCGCAGAGCGGCGTGGTGACGAAACTGGGCGTCCGTGAGGGCATGTACGTGGAACCCGACGACACCATGTTCACCATTGTCGATCTGGGTCGCCTGTGGGTAATGGTGGATATCTATGAACACCAGATCAGCTGGGTCAAACCAGGGCTCAGAACGCGCATCACGGCACCCGCACTCCCGGAC
>JAQYVO010000330.1 GCA_030145425.1 Chromatiales bacterium
CCTCTGGCGGGCACTCTTCGCCTGTGATGCCCCCGTTGTAGAACACCATGAGGTTGCCGATGCCGTAGATGTTGCGGGCAAAAATCGCGCCGCGCACCACCATGTTACCGATGAAGTGGACGTCAGCCTGAGGGGCATAGACAGCACCGCGGAAGATCTCGTTACCAACGACGTCTATGGTGACGCTGTCGTCCCCTCCCACATAGAATCTCACTGCCCTCGAGTCCGCGTCGTTTGCGGGCGTGCCTACAAGAATGTTGCCAATGGTGCGCAAGGAGCCGGAAATGTAGATGTCTATCTCAGCTCCGTCCTCGAGCTTGAACATGCGGTTGCCGATGGTGTCCACATTGTCCTCGATGAACAAGCGGACAGCTCCAGCAACGCGGATGATTGAATTGCCAATGAAATGCGATCCATCGGCGCTGTAGAAGTCTCCGGCGTGAAGGGTGATCTCGTTGTTCCCAATGCCACTGGCCAGCGGTATCGCCTGCGCACCTTGGTTCTGCTCCACCAGCGCGGCCACGTTGATGAGATCCTCCGGGTTGCACGGGCAAGGTGTGTGCACGGGAAACGGGTTGCCCTGCTGGATGGATTGATGGAACAGGGCACCGAAGTAGAGGAGATTCCCCGAAACACTCAGTGATTCTTTGGTTCTGAAATACCCCACGCCGCTCATGTCGCCGCCCACATTGACGTCGGTATCGACTACCACTCGCCCGGCATTGGTCAGGTTGCCGCCCACAAGAAAGTCATTCTTGACACGTACGTTGCCAATGGCGCCAAGATCACCGCGAACGTCGAGCACGCCGTCGATGAACATGTTGCCGATAGCGCCAGCCGAGCCGTTGACGCCCACATCGGCCTCATGGTGGGATGGCCCCCCAAGCAACGCACTGATTGACTCTGTGGAGAGCCCATTGCCGATTTCTCCCAGGTTTTCACAAACACACACAGCGTGATCAAAGATTTCGGCATTGGGATCAGCAGGCGAGCAGTCCTGCCCGGTGCTGTCTTGCCCGGTGCTGTCTTGCCCAAGTTCTTCCGGCACCGGCGTCTGCGCCAGCTCCACATCCGGCCCAGGGTGATTGAGGGGGTCTTGTTGACCGCAGCCTGCGAACGCGACAAACCCAACAAACGCCACCCATCGCACCCTGCCCTCGTTGCTTGCCTTCATCGTCAGCTCCATTGTTGAAGAATCTTTCAAAAAAGTAACCAAGGCCATTGTTGACCATCCGTGCGCTTCGCAGGAGAACATGCAGGGGCCGTGCCAGTCCTTGTTCTTTGGAACCGACGCTCTCTCGGCTGTCCTGCCCGAAGCGATAACCGGATGAATCTATTCGCAAAACTAACCAGTAGGGGGAGACCCTGGCCACGGCGCGCCGCGGGCATGAATCAGGGCCCTTCGAGACCGCCCCTTGGCGGTGGATACTGGAGGTACCACCTTGTGTGGTTGTTACGCGGCGTTGTTGCATGGCTCTTGCCAAATGGCGAATCCCGGGCATATTTGCCGCCGAGGCAGCGTCGGCCATGAAGTATCCCAAGCGCAGCCAGTACAGATACGCGAAACAGCAGAAATACCGGACCCGCAACTGGCGTGAGTACAACGAAGCGCTACGTCGCAGGGGAGATTTGACCATCTGGTTTGACGAGGAGGCGGTCGGGAACTGGAGGGCCAAGAGAACTGGCAAGCCTGGTGATCAACGGATCTATTCAGACATTGCGATTGAAACAGGACTGGTCGTCCGGATGATCTACAAGCTTGGCCTCCGCCAGACCGAAGGATTTTTGCAGTCGATTGCCTTGCTTCTCGGGCATTGCGTCGGATGAAGGGGCAACCGGTCGGGCGGAGATCTCCTTTCACGCCGAGTCATGCAACAGCGCCGTGGCAAGAAACGCGCCCAGGTTTACAGATGCCTCAACAGGCACAACCTACAGCCCGCCAGTTTCCGCAACCCAGACGAGTGGGGGCCGCTCGTCCGATGTGAGTGCAACTGGCTTCGTATCTGTTACAGTGGTACCGCCCATGGGCGTGTGCTCGGACGAGAGGCGACCACAGTCCTTATTGAGGACTTAGAAGAGCCGTGCTTCCGCCAACATGACTTCTTGGGCTGGTCCAAATCTTGCTCGCGTGAGGTGTGGACGCCACACCGACAAGGAGGAGCCCAATGGACGTTGCCCGCGCCACCACAGTGGTACGCCCTGCACCCTGTACATGTCATGACGAATGGGACCACTGGAATCGCCGTGAGGATTCGCGTGGAGCGGCGCGTGCCACGTAGACGGACCGTATTGGCGAAGCACCGTTTCATCGATCGGCACGACCCAACCGATGTCAACGGTTGCCGGACCAGACTGAAAACTGAAATTGTCCCAGACCGGTTTTCGGTCCGTACCTCCCAGGCCGATCAAGCCGCTACTCAGATCGAGCGATTGAGACACATTCAGAATCGTGGATCCCTCAGAGATGAATCGCAGTATCCCCGAACGGGTCACCTCGATTTTCCAGGTTCGCAAGGCATCGCCACTGTCGATGTTCACACCCGACCCCGACGATTTTGCCTGGCTAGTTCGACGGATCGTAAGTCCTGCGCTGGTTTGGATGAGCGTCAGCAGCAGGATCGTCCAGATAGAATCCGAAATTGGCGATTAGGGTTGTCATGACCTCCTCCATGGTGCCCATGAACGGCGTGCGTTCCCAGCGAC
>JAQYVO010000005.1 GCA_030145425.1 Chromatiales bacterium
CTGGCACTGTCCTTGGGCACCCGGCGCCCGTCTCCGAGCCCGGTTGTCCCGTCATCCCCGGTGCGGGTATAGATTTTAGAAAGGCGGTAGCCCATGGCAATGAAGATTCCAGTAACCAGTAACTAGTAATTAGTAACTAATTAGCGTCCAGAAATTACATCTTTCGTCATTCCGGCGAAGGCCGGAATCCAGTAAGGTCGAATTCTCTGGGTCCCGGCCTTCGCCGGAATGACGTGGTTTCGGGAAAACGTAAGTTTATGGACAGACACTAATCAGTTCCATATTTTTTCAATCGTCTCACATTGGATGGTATTCTGACAAACCGCAACAAGGCCACAGTACGGGAAATTGAACAGAGGTAGTTCCATGTTGATAGAAGGCCCCCTGAACATAGACATCGTGGAACCCGCGGATGGCCAGGGCAAGATCCTGACCGTTGGGTTCCAACCTGAGTTCCAGGCATTGGCTCTCGACGATCAGGGCAGGAATTTCAGGGAGTATCTGGATTCGTTGACCCAAGAGGTCGCGGCCATTACGGATGACAACGACCGCGATCGCATGGGTATGCTGATCATTCAGCAGTTTGCCGAGCAGCTGCTGCCACACATCGAGGCCGGGGAACTGGCGCTGGAAGAGACGATGAACATCCAGATAGGGCGGGATGACCAGGCCGTTGCACTGGTGGACCTGCTCTGCCGCATCAAGCCGCTCTGATTCCCGTTTTTCCATGAAATCCGAGACACCGCAGATCGGTTTTGTCAGCCTGGGTTGCCCCAAAAACCTGGTCGATTCCGAGCGCATACTCACCCAGTTGAGAGCCGAGGGATACGGCGTTTCGCCCACCTCCGCGGGTGCGGATCTGGTACTGGTCAACACCTGCGGATTCATCGATGCGGCGGTGGAGGAATCGCTCGAGGCGATCGGCGAGGCGTTGGACGAGAACGGACGCGTGATCGTGACGGGCTGCCTGGGCGCGCGGGAGGCCGATATTCGCAAGACCCATCCCGGGGTGCTGGCAGTGACGGGTCCCCACGATTACGAGGCGGTGATGTCCGCCGTTCATGATCATCTCCCGCAGCTCCACGACCCCTACACCAGCCTGGTGCCGCCCCAGGGCGTAAAACTCACCCCCCGCCACTATGCCTATCTGAAGATTTCGGAAGGCTGCAACCACCGATGCAGTTTCTGCATCATACCCAGTCTTCGGGGCGACCTGGTCAGCCGTCCTGCGGGAGAGGTGATGGGGGAGGCCGAGCGTCTGGCGGATGCCGGGGTAAGGGAGCTGCTGGTGGTATCCCAGGACACCAGCGCCTACGGGGTGGACCTGAAGTATCGGCCCGATTTCTGGGGCGGCAGACCGCTTAAGAGCAGATTGCCGGAGCTTGCCGAGGCCCTGGGCTCCCTGGGTATCTGGGTAAGGTTGCATTACGTCTATCCCTATCCCAGTGTGGATGAACTGATACCGCTCATGGCCCGCGGGGACATTCTGCCCTATCTGGATATGCCGCTGCAGCACGGCAGCGAGCCGGTGCTGCACGCCATGCGCCGGCCGGCCGCGACGGAGAAGGTGCTGGAGCGCATGGCGGGCTGGCGCCGCCAATGCCCGGAACTGACCCTGCGCAGCACTTTCATCGTCGGCTTTCCGGGGGAAACCGAAGAGGATTTCGAACGGTTGCTGGAATTTCTGCGTGAGGCCCGTCTGGACCGGGTAGGCTGTTTCAGCTACTCACCGGTGGCAGGGGCGGCTGCAAACAATCTGCCCGGTGCCGTGCCGGAGCCCCTCAAACAGGAGCGTCTGGAAAGATTCATGCAGGTGCAGGAGGGCATGAGTGCCGAGAAGCTGCAGGCACGGGTGGGCAGCAGCATGATCGTGCTTGTCGATGAGGTGAGCCGGGAGCGTGTCATTGCCCGCAGCGCCGCGGATGCGCCTGAAATAGACG
>JAQYVO010000017.1 GCA_030145425.1 Chromatiales bacterium
GACTGCATCTCCAGCAGCCGGCTCTCTGCCCGCTGGAACTCGAAGGCGAGCCCTTTTCCCTGGTAAAGGGATTCCGGCGGCTGTTCGGCGCTGATGATGAGTTTGACCTTGCGGTCGTAGAATTCGTCCAGAAGGTAGAGAAAGCGCCTGGCCAGATCATCCTGAGCGGGGGTGAGCGTTGGAATGTCCGAGATGAGCACCGTGTGGTAGCTGCGCGCCAGCTCCAGATAGTCGGACTGGCTTCTCGGGGGGCCGCAGAGCACCCTGAAGTCGAACCACACGACGTCGTCTGCTACGCGCTGAACCTGGATATCCCGGTTCAGGACGTTGATGGTTCCACCCAATTGGCCTGCTTCGGGGGCTAGGTTCTCGAACTCATCGGCCAGGGCCTGTTCGATCCCAGGTCCCAGGGGGGTGTGGTAGATTCTGGCGTGCTCCAGAAACAGCAGCCGATAGTCGGTCTCTCCGTCCAGTTCCATAACCCGGGTATGTTCGTTCAACAAAGCAATCGCCGGCAGGAAACGCGCTCTCTGCAGACCATTGAGATAGAGGTTGTCCGGCTTGGTGTTGGAGGTGGTGACGAGCGCCACCCCCTGATCGAACATCGCGCTGAGCAGCTGGGCGAGAATCATGGCATCGCCGATGTCGGAGACGAAGAACTCGTCGAGGCAGAGCACCCGGGTTCTGGCTGCAAGCCGGCTTGCCACTTCTTTAAGGGGATCCTGCTGATCCTTCAACCGGGCCAGTTCCTCATGCACCTCCCGCATAAAACGGTGAAAATGGACCCGATGTTTGTTTTCAATCGGCAGGTGGTTATAGAAGAGATCCAGCAGCCAGGTCTTGCCCCGGCCTACACCGCCCCAGATATAGAGGCCCTGCAGAGGCGGCAGCTGTTGTGGTCGCCGCCGGCGGAGCAGACTATTCAAAACCCCGCCTGTTGGGGCGGGCGGCGGTTCCAATAATTCCTCGAAAAGCGCCTGCAGTCTGAGTACCACCCAGCGTTGGGCGGTGTCGGATCGCATTCCCCGCTCTTCGAGCTGCTGCTCGTAGTGTTCCAGCAGTGTCATCCGGAGAGCAGCCCCCCGGGATGAACCGCGGAACCGATTGGGTTATCCGGGATAGCGGTCATCCAGATTGGCAGGGCAGAGCACGGTGCGCATGGTGCCGATCAGGGTCAGTAGCTGGGGGTTTCGGATCCGGTAGTAGATTCGATTGGCCTCCTTCCTGGAGACGACGATGTTTTTGTTGCGCAGTTGCTCAAGGTGCTGGGATATATTGCTCTGGGAGGTGCCGGTCTTCTCGACGATTTCACCCACGGAAAGCTCAGAGTCACCCAGGGAACAGAGAATTTTCCAGCGTAACGGATGGGCCATGGCCTTGAGGGCATTCGCGGTGAGTGTTGTATCCTCATTGGATACGGGGGGGTCGGTGGGGTCGCTCATTTTCTACTGTCCTAATGTTTTGGGGGCACTGCCGGAGGGCCTGTTAACAGGCTCTAGGGAGCATCATTTGCCACAGCCCCTGTCTCTTCTGCCTGCTCGTCCCGGACATAGCCTGTCATGTTCTTGGCGATACAGATGATGTCCGTGATTTCACTCTGTGCATTTTTTATCGCCGTTCGTGAAAACAGGATCGGAACTCTGCGTCCGTCCCGGGCAATAAAGCGTGCTTCTATCTTGCTGATGGCGCCTACGCGTATCAATGCTTCCAGCCAGATCCCCATGAAGGCGCCGGCCTGTTCGTCCTCTTGTTCCTCGAACACGTCGCCGATGGAGAGGTTGTTCAGTGCTTCTTCCGTGTAGCCCAGCATCTGGCAGGCGGCGGGATTTGCCCGGGTTATTCTTCCCTCCGGATCAAGCACCAGCAAGGCTTCCCCCATGTAATTGAGGATGTTCTCCAGATGGGTGTTGGCCTGCGCCAGTTCCGCAGTGCGTTCGGCCACCTTTTTTTCCAGCTCCCGGTTCAACTCCCGTTCTTTTTCGATGAGGCGGAAATAGGTGCTTATTTTGTTGATCAGCTGGTTGTCGTCGATGGGCTTCAACAGGTAATCCGCGGCCCCCACCTCGTATCCCTTCTGCTGGAATACTTCCGACTTGAATGCGGCAGTGAGAAAAATAATGGGGATATCCCGGGTTCTTTTCCTTATCTTCAGCATGGAGGCGGTCTGAAAACCGTCCATCTCCGGCATTTGTATATCGAGAATTATAAGGTCTATGTCGGGCTGGCCGAGGGCTATATCCAGGGCCTGTCCCCCGGAGGTTGCCTCCAGGATCTCAACGTCCATGTGCTGCTGCACCAGGGTGCGCAGCGTAAAAAGATTGCGTTCGTGATCGTCGACGATCAGGAGCTTGAAGCCGGAATACTGTTTCATGTCAAAACCGGTAGATGCCGGGCTATGATCTCCTTCAGGTCCTTGGGGCTGACCGGCTTGATGACGAAATCGTCGGCGCCGGCCTCCAGGCAGGCCTCCATATCCAGATCCTCCGTCTTGGCGGTCAGAGCGATGATGGTAAGGCCTTTGAACCGTTCCTGGGAACGAATCATCTTGATCGTATCATAGCCATCCATACCCGGCATGATGATGTCCATCAATATAATGGAGATATCATCCTCATCCTCCAGCACCTCCAAAGCCTCGTTGCCGTCTCCGGCCGCTGTAAGCTCCAGGCCCCAGGATTCGAGAAGGGGGGTCAGGGAGAGGAGGCTGTAGACGTCATCATCCACCAACAGAATGTGCCGTCCGATGAAGCGTTCGTCCCGCTCCGGAAGCGGTTCGATCTCATCCTCCTCTCCCGCGACCGGCTCCGGGGTATCAGCCGTGAAGATCTGGTCGGCCGATGTGCGCCCGCGGTCGAACTCGACGGGCAACAGCAGTGAAAAGGTCGAACCCAGCTCCTCGGTGCTGGAAAGCTCGATGTGGCCGCCCAGCAGTTGAGCGAGTTGCCGGCTGATGGTCAGCCCAAGACCGGTACCGCCATAACGCCGGCTCGTCGAGCCGTCCGCCTGCCGAAAGGCATCGAAGATGTGTTTTTGCTTGGAAGGGGGAATCCCGATTCCGCTGTCGATCACGCTGATGCGCAGATCGCAATTGCAGGAATCGACGGGTTCGGCTGCCTCCAGTCTGAGTATGACGCCCCCGGTCTGGGTAAACTTCACGGAGTTGGAGAGAAAGTTCTTCAATATCTGCCGCAGTTTGTCGGGATCGCTTTCGATCAGCCTGGGTGCCGCTTCTTCGACCTCGAGTTTGAGGCTCAGGCCTTTGACATCGAATTGGGGCCGTACCAGTTCCATAACCCCTTCCAGCAGTTGGGGCAGGTCGATCTGCGCCAGATGAAAATTGGTGCGTTGAGCCTCTATTCGGGAAAGATCCAGGATGTTGTCGATCAGGGTCTGCAGGTCAGTGCTTGCTTCATGGATGACCCGGGCCTGATTGGCCTGGTCCGGTCCCAGGCCGCTGTCCTTGCCGGCCAGCATTTTCGAAAGCAGGAGTATGGAATTCAGGGGGGTACGCAGCTCATGGCTGACATTTGCCAGAAACTGGGATTTGTATCGATTGGATGCCTCCAGTCTTCTGGCGTGATCACGCAGGTTACGGGTGGTTTGCCCGTGTTCTTCCGCCAGGCGGGTGAGGTTCCCACCCAGCTTTCTGAACTCCTGGGGTCCCCGCCAGTTGAAGGTAACGCCCTCCTCGCCCTCCAGCACCTGCTGGACGCCGTCGATAAGCTTGTGGCTCAAATGATCGGCCCTTTTTGCCACCCAGCGCGCCGCAAACCAGACGGCCACCGCAAGTGCGAAGACAATACTCAGCACACGCAATGTCAGGGCATTCCTGAACTGGGCGATGGGGGAGGGGTCGACGCGCCGACCGACCCAGAGCGGACCCGATTGTTCCGTGCGGAATAGAGGAACCCAGATGATTCGCTGGCCGCTTCCCTCCCACAGGTCTAGCTTGCCCGTGCTGAAAATCTGTTCGAGCCCCGGAAAAAGGGAAAAGGCGTTACCGTCGGGGGCCATCTGCCCCGCATGTTCCAGGAACCTGCCGTCGTTATGCACCCACAGCGTATTTCCGTAGTATCTGGCGATGCCGCCCACATCGACGTTCATCATGATGGCGCCGATGGGCGTGCCCCCTGTCCGGTCGCTGATGGTGCTGATCAGACGGAGGGTCATGAACCGCCTGGGGTCTTCGGCTCCTGCCTCGGGATTCAGGCTGATGGGGCTTACCAGCACCCTGCCGGGTTCACTCAGCAGCGCGGTCTGCAAAAACTCCGGACTGGGCAGGGTGGGTCGCTCAAGGGTGGGTCGCCACTCCTGCGTGTTCTTGTCCCGGTCGAGCCAGAAACGCTCCTGACCCTGCCGATCAAAAAAGATGATCTCCACGATGTCCAGCTGGTCCTGGAGTATCTGGTTGATCCATTGGGTATAACGGGCACGGGCAACATCCACGTCATCCTGATGCCGCTCGTCACCCTCACCCAGCAGGGTGCCGGGTTCCGGCAGTTTGGCCAACAGGCGCAACATTTCATCACGGGATGCCAGGTGCTGGTCGAGATCTCTGAAGTCGGCCCGAAGATTCAGCAGGTGTGCCTTGTGGTAAAACAGCTCCATCCGCTCGAGAACCAGCGGAAGGTTCAACACCACCGCTATGATCAGGGGCGTTAGCGCGAAGATCAGAAAAAACAGCAGAATCTGGGTACGCAGTTTCACAAGGCTGGGAAGGGATTAAAGTGCTCTGACCAATTCCAACACCTGTAAGGCATGGCCTTTTGGCTTTACATCGTAGATTGCGTGGCGAACGATGCCATTCTTGTCGACGACGAAGGTGGAGCGCAGGATACCCATGCGCTTTTCGCCATGGGCCTCTTTCTCCCGCCATACGCCGTACTCTTCGCACATCACACCTTCCAGGTCCGCGAGAAGATGGAAGGATATACCGTGTTTATCCCTGAAGTCGCCGTGGCTCGGGCAAGAATCCTTGCTGATGCCGATGATTTCCGTATCAAGGCCTAAAAACTCATCCAGCAGGTCCGTAAATTCGATGGCCTCAAGCGTGCAGCCTGGGGTGTCGTCTTTAGGGTAGAAATAGATCACCAGGTTTTTCTCGCCTCTGAAGTCGGAAGACTGGGTCACTTCCAGATCGGCGTTGGGCAACGCGAATTCTGGGGATTGATCTCCGGGTTTCAGCATCGTCCCTCCTGTTGGGAATCATTTTTCTGTTCTTATAAGCCGAATTTATTGTCCGGCGCGGATTTCGTCAACAAAAAGTGGTCGTTCGGCCACGGAGCGGCGGGCTCTAGGCCGTTTTTTCCGGGGAAGGGGCTTTACCGGAAGTTTCCCAACCCGGCAACTATCGCGGAGTGGATGTCAGGAGCGGGTATTTTTAAGTAGTGTCCATCCAGAAACGTGTGCTTTCCTGAAACCACGTCATCCCGGCGAAGGCCGGGATCCAGGGAATTCAGCAAGTTACTGGATTCCGGCATTCGCCGGAATGACGAAAGATATAGTTTCCGGACGGAGACTAAGTAGATGCAACGGAATCATCAACCCGGTGCCGGCAGTGCCACGAGCAGCTTCCAGAGCCTGCGCTGGCGGCGCCAGCCCGCTTTGACCTCGGCGTAGCGCAGCATCAGTTCGGCTGGATCCGCGTATGGGGTGGTCAGTCTTTTGTTTTCCAGTAGTTCTTTCTTCGCGGCGTAGAATTCTGACATTTTCTTCAGCAGAAGCTCGTACTCGCTCTGCAGCAGCGCTATGAATCGTTCAGCATCCGGGAATGACTCGAAGCGGGACTTTGCATCGTTCATTTGCAATGATGCCCTGGCCCTTTCGATGCGCTCATCGGCAAACCGGCGCAGATTCTTTGCCAGACCCATCAGGGAGAGCAGCCGGATAGCCCATTTCGTGGGGTCGAATTGCCACCAGCGTATGCCGTTCCGGTAATCGCTGGCAAAGCGATGGTGGAAATTGTGATAGCCCTCCCCGTAGGTCAGAAACGCGATCAGCGCGTTGTCCCTGGAACTGTTGTCATGGGAATAGGGCTGGCGTCCCCAGATGTGGGCCAGAGAGTTTATGAAAAACGTAATATGCTGACTCAGGGTCAGACGGGCTACGCCGGCCAGCAGCAGGATGCCCAGCAGATCGCCGTGAATCAGGCCCAGTGCCCCGGTGATGGCGAAATTCACCCCCCAGGCCAGAGCCCAGTAGTGACGGTGCTGCCACATCACGATGGGATCTCTCTGCAGATCCTTGACGTTGGCGTAATCGTAATAGCGGTTCGGATGATACTCCCTCAGCATCCAGCCTATGTGGGAGTACCAGAAGCCTCTTTTTGCTGAGTAGGGGTCCTCGTTTTCGTCATCCACATGCTTGTGATGTTCCCGGTGGTCGGAAGACCAGTGGAGAATGCTGTTCTGTATCGCGAGTGCGCCGCCGATGGCAAGTATGAAGCGAACCGCGGGATGGGCATCGAATGCCCGGTGGGACCAGAGCCGGTGATAACCCATGGTAATGGACATGCCCGCGAATCCGAGCAGCAGGATCGTGATGACAACCTGATACATATCGAATCCCACGAACCACCCGTAGAGTGGCACGGCGATTACCGTGATGGCGGTGGTAATCGAAAAGTACAGGATATTGGCCCAAATGGGCTTGGCTTTATTCATCTGCAATCCGGGATGATTTAAGCGAACAGATGTACGCTAATTTATAACCAAGATTAGATTGTCGTCAAGGTTTCAATCTTACAAATTGCGTACACATGTTACGCAATGGATAATGCGGTCCGGGAAATGTGAGATATGAGCGGCGATCGGGCAAGAAAAAAAGAGCAGACGCGCAGGGTGCTGATTGATGCAGCCTTTCGGCAGCTCAGCGCGGAGCGCAGTTTTGCGAGCCTGTCCTTGCGAGAGGTGACGCGGGAGGCGGGCATTGCCCCGACCTCCTTTTACCGGCATTTTCAGAACATGGAGGCATTGGGCCTGACACTGGTCGACGAGTCCGGTCTGACGCTCAGGCAGTTGATGCGCCAGGCGCGGCAGCGCATCGAATCCGGGGGCAGCGCCATCCGCACCTCGGTCGAGACCTTCATGGAGTTTGTTTCCGAGAACGAGAATGTGTTTCGCCTGCTGCTGCGGGAACGCTCCGGCACCTCCCGGGATTTCCGGGCGGCGGTTGCCAGGGAAATCGCCTTTTTTTCCCTGGAGCTGGCCGATTACATAGACTCTGTCACCCAGAGAGGGCACGAGTTTTCACGAATTCAGGCGGATGCCATGGTGATACTGGTGTTCAATGCCGGTGCCGAAGCCCTGGATATGTCGACGGCACAGAGAAAGAAACTGGTGGAAAAGACCATCCGGCAACTGCGTATGCTGGATGCCGGGGGTGCCGTTTACATGAAGCGGTTCCAGAATCTGGGGAATTCGAATTCAGGGGAATAACCGGCCCGACGGCCCCTTGGCTTGTACCTTCAGTAGGCCATATTCGGCGATAGACCGCGTTCCACTTCATTCCGCGCCATTCCCTTGCGATTCGCATAATCGGTCATCTGCTCCCGATCGACCTTGCCCACCGCAAAATATCGGGACTCGGGGTGGCTGAAGTAGAGCCCGCTCACCGAAGCGGTGGGCACCATGGCCCGGGATTCGGTGAGCCATATGCCGGTCTTTTCCCTTGCCTGCAGAAGTTCCCAGAGGGTGTCCTTCTCGCTGTGGTCGGGACAGGCCGGATAGCCCACGGCGGGACGGATACCGGTGTAATTCTCCCCGATGAGTTCCTCGTTGCTCAACCGCTCTTCGGCGGCATAGCCCCAGTAGTCCAGACGGACCCGCTGATGCAACCACTCTGCGAGGGCCTCCGCCAACCGGTCGGCGATGGCCTTTAGCATGATGGCGCTGTAGTCATCGTGGTCCGCCTCAAAATCCGCAACCCGCTCATCGATGCCCAGTCCTGCGGTACAGGCAAAGGCACCCAGAAAGTCGGGCCGGCCGCTTGTCACCGGGGCGACAAAGTCTGCCAGGGACTCGTTGAATTTGCCCCTGGGTTGTTTGCCCTGTTTGCGCAGAAAGTGAAACGAAGTGAGTATTTGCTCACGGGACTCGTCCTTAGAGACAAGGATGTCGTCTCCCGAGCTGTTAGCGGGAAACAGACCGATGACGGCGGCTGCCCGAAGCCATTTCTCACCAATAACCCGTTTCAACATTGCCCGTGCATCCGCGAACAGCCGGCGTGCCTCTTCGCCCTTGTGCGCGTCATCGAAAATCTTCGGGTAGCGCCCCTTCAGCTCCCAGGCGTGAAAGAAGAAGGTCCAGTCGATGTAAGGCACGATCTGGTCCAGGGGAATGTCCCGGAGCACATGGAGGCCGGGGTGCAGGGGTACCGGCGGCCGATAGCCGGACCAGTCCAGGGGTGTGGCATTGGCGCGGGCTTCCGCCAGGCTGGCAAGGCTGCTGGCCTGCTGCTGGCCGGCCCGGCGAATCCTCGCCTCTTCATACTCGGCCTTGATGCGGCTGACGTACGTCTCCTGCCGTTCGGCTGACAACAGGCTGGAGGCCACCCCCACGGCGCGGGAGGCGTCCGGCACATGGACCACCGCTCCGCTGTATTCGGGATCGATTTTGACGGCCGTGTGAATCTTTGATGTGGTGGCGCCGCCTATCATCATCGGCGTGTGCAGCCCCAGCCGTTCCATCTCCTTTGCCATGTGGACCATCTCGTCCAGGGACGGCGTGATCAGGCCCGACAGGCCGATGATATCGACCTGCTCCTCCCGGGCCTTCTGAAGTATGGTGTCCGCGGGTACCATCACGCCCAGGTCGATCACCTCGTAGCCGTTGCACTGGAGCACCACGCCGACGATGTTCTTGCCGATGTCGTGAACATCGCCCTTCACCGTGGCCATGAGGATTTTGCCATGGGACTTGGCGTCCGCCCCGCTCTTGTCCTGCTGGATGTAAGGCTCCAGCCAGGCCACCGCCTTTTTCATCACCCGGGCGGACTTGACCACCTGGGGAAGGAACATCTTGCCCTCACCGAACAGGCCGCCAACCACATTCATGCCGTCCATCAGGGGGCCTTCGATTACCTCGATGCTCCGGTTGGCCTGCAGACGCGCCTCTTCGGTATCCGATTCGATAAACTCGGTAATGCCTTTGACGAGTGCGTGTTCCAGGCGCTTTTGGACCGGCAGGCTGCGCCAGGCAAGATCTTCGGTCGATACCGCGCTCATGCCGTCGCCCTGGTATTTCCCGGCAATCTCCAGCAGTCGTTCGGTGCCGTCCGGGTGACGATTCAGGATGACGTCTTCGACCCTTTCCCGGAGTTCAGCGGGAAGTTCGTCGTAGATGGCCAGCTGTCCCGCATTGACGATGCCCATGCGCAAGCCTGCGCGGATGGCATGGTAGAGAAACACCGAATGGATCGCCTCACGCACCGGGTTGTTTCCCCGAAACGAAAAAGAGACATTGGAAATGCCTCCGGAAATCAGGACATGGGGCAGGGTGTCGGTGATCTCTCCGGCGGCCTCGATGAAGTCGACGCCGTAGTTGTTATGTTCCTCGATGCCGGTTGCCACGGCGAACACGTTCGGATCGAATATGATGTCTTCCGGTGGAAAGCCGACCTGTTCCGTCAATACCCGGTAGGCCCGGGTGCATATTTCCACCTTGCGGGTGACATTGTCGGCCTGGCCCTTTTCATCGAATGCCATCACGACGGCGGCGGCGCCGTAGCGTCTGATCAGTTTCGCCTGCCGTATAAAATTCTCCTCGCCTTCCTTGAGGGAGATGGAGTTGACGATGCCCTTGCCCTGGACACACTTGAGTCCCGCCTCCAGCACCTCCCACTTGGAGGAGTCGAGCATGACGGGTACCTTCGCGATGTCGGGCTCAGAGGCAATCAGATGCAGGTAGCGGACCATCGCCGCAACGGAATCGAGCATCGCCTCGTCCATGTTGATGTCGATGATCTGCGCACCGTTTTCCACCTGCCGCCGGCAGACGGCCAGGGCCTCTTCATACTTGTCATCGAGGATCAGGCGTTTGAAAAGGGCCGAGCCGGTGACGTTTGCCCGCTCGCCGACGTTTACGAAAAGACTCTCCGGGCCGATATTGAGCGGTTCCAGGCCCGACAAGCGGCACTGGGGCGGAATATCCGGCAGGGGACGGGGTTTGTGTCGTGCCGCCACTTTGGCAATGGCGCGGATGTGATCCGGTGTGGTGCCGCAGCATCCGCCCACGATATTGAGAAATCCATGCTCAGCCCACTCGTCAATGTGTTGGGACATATCCCCGGGCCCCAGGTCGTAGCCGCCGAACTCGTTGGGCAGCCCGGCGTTGGGATGGGCGGAAACATGGGTCTCGGAGATCCGGGACAGTTCTTCCACGTACTGGCGCAGCTGATCAGGCCCAAGGGCGCAGTTCAGGCCGATGGAGATGGGCCGCGCATGGCGCAGGGCGTTGTAAAAGGACTCGGTGGTCTGGCCGGACAGGGTGCGGCCCGAGGCATCGGTGATGGTTCCGGAGATCATGACCGGCAGGCGCATCCCGTCTTCGTCGAACACCTGCTCAACGGCAACGATCGCCGCTTTGGCGTTGAGGGTATCGAAGATGGTCTCTATCAGGATGATGTCCACGCCGCCCTCGATAAGGCCCCGGGTGGATTCGGCGTAAGTGGAAACCAGCGCGTCGAAACCGATGTTTCGAAAACCCGGGTCGTTGACATCCGGGGATAGGGAGCAGGTCCGATTGGTGGGACCGAGCACCCCGGCGACGAAGCGGGGTTTTTCCGGTGTCGCTTTCGACTGTACAGCCTCCCGGGCCAAACGCGCGGCAGCGACGTTGATCTCGAAGCTCAGTTCCTCCATGCCGTAGTCGGCCATGGAGATGCGGTTGGCGTTGAAGGTGTTCGTCTCCAGGATATCCGCACCGGCATCCAGGTAAGCCAGGTGGATGTCCCGGATGATGTCGGGCCGGGTCAGGCTGAGCAGGTCGTTGTTGCCCTTGAGATCACTGTGCCAGTCTGCGAACCTTTCACCACGAAAAGCCTGCTCGTCCAGCTGATGGCGCTGGATCATGGTGCCCATGGCGCCGTCCAGGATCAGGATGCGTTCCCGTAACAGGCCGTGAAGTTCGTCGGTGCGATTGCGGGCTTGGTTCATTAAAGGGTCCGGTAGCATTGCGAAAAACGATCAATTATATCTGGGAGTTAGATATAAGGGGAGCTGGGAATTAACGGCGACGGGGCGAATCATCCGGGGTAAGCTATATCTTAGTTAACACTATGGGAGTATCCCCATATTGTCCTGGGGCTACAAGCGGGTGAAGATTTCAAGCAGATGATACTTCCGGATTACAGGGGTGGCAGTATCGCCAACCTGATGGCCACGTTGTCGTCCTCGCTGGGTGGCGCCGAGACTGGCTACCTGCCAGTCACCGGTTTCGATCACCAGGTGCTGAAAAGGGCGCGCAACGTGGTTCTGCTGGTGATTGACGGCCTCGGTTATCAGTATCTGGAAAGCGCGGGCATGGGCAGTGTCATGCAGCAGCACTGTGCACGTTCTTTGACCTCGGTCTGTCCCTCCACAACGGCCACCGCCATACCCACCTTTCTGACCGGTGTACCACCCCAGCAGCATGGGTTTACCGGCTGGTTCACATACTTTGCCGAACTTGGCAGCGTTGTTACCGTGCTGCCTTTCTGCACACGCCTGGGATACATGCCTATCGACGAGCGTGTCCTGTCGCCGCTCGATCTCAGCGGCGTCAAGCCTTTTTTTAACCGCGTGCCGGTCTCCAGCCATGTCGTCATGCCCGACTGGATCGCACGATCCCGGTTCAACCTGGCGTTCAGTGAAGGCGCACGCATCTGGCCCTACAACAGTATGACGGGGCTTTACAAGGCAATCCGCAAAGCGGCCGGCCAGAAAAAGGAACGTAATTTCGTCTATGCCTACTGGCCTGATTTCGATGGCCTCGCACACCGATTCGGTGTTGCCAGCCCCGAGGTGGAGGCGCATTTCGCGCAGCTGGACCTTTTGTTCAGCGATCTGATGTCCGCATTGAAGGATGAGGATACCGTGTTACTGGTGACCGCGGATCACGGTTTCATTGATTCAGGCCCGCAGCGGACTGTCCGGTTGGAGCGGCACCCGGAACTCAAGTCGACGCTCATGACCCCACTATGCGGTGAACCACGCCTGGCATTCTGCTATGTCCACCCGGATCGCCGGGAACAGTTTGAACAGTACCTGGCAGAGAACCTCAATCGGGAGATTGATGTCTATCCAAGCAGCCGCCTCTTGGAAGAGGGGTGGTTCGGGCTTGGCGATCCCCACCCGGGATTGAAGGACCGCATCGGACACTACGCGCTGGTCATGAACGAGAACTATAAGATAACGGGCCGGCTGCCCGGCGAAAGGCCGGTAGACCACATAGGCGTGCACGGCGGATTGAGTGAGCAGGAGATGTACGTGCCCTTGATTGTTTCGGATACCTAGTGCACCTCGTCGCCAGTCCTGCAACATTCAGAGCGCGCCTCTGCCGTCAGTGCAAGGCGCGGTCCGCAGTAAATGGCCCGCCCTTTACAAGGAGCGCAACGCCGCAATGGCGGCAGAGGCACGCTCCCTTCGGGCGAGTCAGGAATCGGTCATCCGCTGCGTTATGCCTCTTGTAAAGGGCTGGGCCATTCCCTGCGAGGCAAGCCTTGCGGCTAACCGCTTCCTGGCTCGCTGAACGTTACAGGATTGGTGACGAGGTACACTGGACTCTGAGATGAAGGAATTGGACGAACTCAGGCGGGAACTATCCTCGCTGGATGTCGAACTGCTGGAACTGGTGGCGCGGCGTCAGAAACTCGTGGCGGAGATAGGCAGGGTGAAATCCACCGCGGGTCTGGGTACGCGGGACTATGCCCGGGAGAAGGATGTCCTGGGGCTGGCGCGCAGAACCGCCGGACGCCTGGGCGTGGATCCCGACGTGGGGGAAGAGATCTTCCGCATCCTGATACGCACCTCCCTGGCGACCCAGGAGCAGGACAAGGTCGCCACTTTCGGCAAGGGCAACGGCAAGCGGGCGCTGGTTGTCGGCGGCGCCGGTCAGATGGGGCGATGGTTCGCGCGGTTCCTGGCGAGCCAGGGATACGAGGTCGAGATCTGCGATATCAGGCAGGAACTTCCCGGTTATCCCAACCAGCCCGACCTGGAGCAGGGACGGCTGGATCAGGACCTCATTGTCGTTACCACACCCATCGCGGAAACCGCGGAAATCCTGAAACTGTTGGGCCGGCATCGCCCCCGAGGTGTGATTTTCGACATCAGTTCCCTGAAAGGCCCGCTGGTGGACGGATTCCGGGTGTTGCGGGAGGCCGGCTGCAGGGTCACCTCCGTTCATCCCATGTTCGGGCCGGATACCGAACTGTTGTCAGGCCACAACCTGGTGATTGTCGATGTGGGCGTGCCGGAAGCCACCCGGTTTGTGCGGGAGCTTTTTTCACCCACCATGGCGGATCAGGTGGAGATGTCCCTGGAGGAGCACGACCGGGCCATGGCCTATGTACTCGGCCTTTCCCATGCGATGAACATCGCCTTTTTCAAGGCCCTGGCTGACAGCGGCGAGGATGCCAAGGAACTGGCGCGGCTCTCCAGCAGTACTTTCGACGCCCAGCTGGACGTGGCCAGCCACGTGGCCCGTGAAAACCCTTACCTCTATTTCGAGGTTCAGACTCTCAATGCCCACAGCCCCCGTGCTCTGGTGGCCCTGCTGAATGCCGTCACCCAGGTTGCGGCGCGGGTCCTCGATGGGGACGAGCAGGGCTTCGTGGAACTGATGGAGCAGGGCAAGGCGTTCCTGGCCCAGCGGCCGGAAGACAGGCCATAGATCCCTTTGACCAATAGTTTTATATCAGGTCAATGATTCGCACTCTTCACTATGTCCACGATCCCATGTGCTCCTGGTGCTGGGCATTCCGCCCCACCTGGGACCGGATCGTTCAGGGACTCCCGGGTGACGTTCGGCCCCATCCATTGCTGGGTGGGCTGGCGCCCGACTCGGATGTTCCCATGCCGATGGACCTTCAGACCTACCTGCAAAAGACCTGGAAAACCGTAGAACAACGTGTTCCCGGCACCCGGTTCAATTTTGCCTTTTGGGAGGATTGCCACCCCCGGCGTTCCACCTATCCCGCCTGCCGCGCGGTTATAGCAGCCAGAAACCAGGGGACAGAGTTCGAGGAGCCTATGATCCTGGGGATTCAGCACGCCTATTATCTACATGCGCGAAATCCATCCGATGACGACACGCTGGTTGCCCTGGCTGACGGAATGGGACTTGACCGGGAGAGGTTCTCCAATGAACTCCACTCGAGAGAGACACGAAATGCCCTGATGGAGGAGATAGCACTGGGACAGCGCATGGGTGTCCAGGGGTTTCCCAGCCTGGTGTTGGAATCCGGGGGGGCCTGCCAGGTGTTACGTTATGACTATCTGGACCCTCGGGTAGTGCTCGATCAGCTAACGTAGCCCGACGAGAGGGTCTCCTCCCCCCATCTGTCAGCAGAACCGTAGGGTCGAATTCATTCGACCAACAGCAGTAATCCACCCACTTGATCGGGGGAACGGATCCTGGATTCCACTGTGTTGCACCCAGGTTACTGTTCTACCGGTTATCGAAACCTTAGTCTGTCTGCCAGGGCCGGGTCGTCTATGAATTTGTTGCGGTTGCCCTGGATCGCAGTTATTGCCTCATTCCGCCGCTTCTCTTCCCTGTCAGGGGGATCGTCCCGGTTCCAGTCCCGCAGCAGTTCGCCCTGACGGCGATAGATCCTCAATCCATAGGTGTCTTGCATGTAGAACATAGCGCGGGCGATATTGCCCCGGGCCTCCGGCCTCGGCTCCACTTGTCGTTTGCGGTGGTCCAGTTCGAAATCACACTTGCCGAACGCCCGTCGTTCCCCCTCAACGGTGCCGTAGGGAAAGCTGCTGCGCGTCTTGTTGATATCCTTTCTCGAGGGGTAAAGATTGTGCATGTCCGCCTCGATGCGATTGAAGCGCCGGCTGACCGTTCGGCACTGGTCCCGGCTCCGGCATCCCTCGGCTTTCATCGCCCAGGCCATCGGGAACACGTGCTCGATGTTGATGGAGCGCCCACGCCTTTTTCCAAAGGTTTTGCCGCAATAGAGGGTTTCTCCGCCTTCGGGATAGACCTGGTCCCAAAATACGGGGAGTGCATCGAAGTAGCTTTCGAAAGTCCGGGGCTCGGCGGCAGCGCCCCAGACGACCAGGCATGCACCTATAAACAGAAAGCGGTTCAGATTCATCACGGACTGCCGATGCTGCCTGCCACCGGCCCTTGCGCCAGAATCTTCTTTATTTAGGTGCTGATGTAGTCGCGCAGATACTTGACCTCGACCGTTACGTCCTTGAGCTTGGCCTTGACCAGGTCGCCGATGGATACCATGCCAATGGGTTTTCCTCCATCCATGACGGGCAGGTGACGGAACCGGTGTTCAGTCATCATGGACATGGCCTGATCGATTGAGCAGTCGGGTGTGGCCACCATGAGATCCCGGGTCATCATTTCTTCGATACGCACCCCTGCCAGGTCTCCGTCACGCTTGGCGGAAATGCGCAGTACGTCCCTTTCCGTCAGAATACCGACGAATTCCCCGTCGTCGGACATGACCAGCAGTGATCCCACCTTGCAGTCCACCATGTTCTTGATGGCCAGGATCACTTCGTCCGACGTCTTGACGGAGATCAGCGAGTTCTCCTTCCGGTTCAGCAGATCTTCTAAGGTCATAGATACTCCTCCTGTATTTTCTTGATTATGGCTCCCTATTATAGGCGGATTCAGGGAAATGGGATGCGCCGATGTGCTGTTATAGAAAATACCGGGGTAAATTGGGGTTTAAACCCCGTCAATCAGGGATTCGGGCTAAACCACGGCTCCGGCAACCGCAGAATTCCCCTCGGTCATTCACATGGGGGCGCTCCAATATTCTCCATTCCCGGGCATCTCCGATAAACGGACTGAATGATCTGGGACATAGTCAGGGGTGCCTTCTCTCAAATATCCTTGGGCAGTCGATCAATGAAGGGACATGCCATCAATAAACATGCTCCATGGATCAGTTTTACTTTGCCTAAAATCCAATTCCCCCGCATAATTCACTATTCTTTGCACTGGTTTTGGAAGATGTGGGTACTTCCAGGGCCGGATTTCAACTTTAAGCCGGAGAAATAATAATCATGGGCTATCAGGCGATCTACAAACGTTCAATGGAGGATCCGGATGGTTTCTGGGCAGAGGCGGCCGCAGAGATCGATTGGTACAAGACCTGGGACAAGGTCCTGGACGATTCAAACAAGCCTTTTTACCGCTGGTTTACGGGTGGAGAGCTCAACACCTGCTACAACGCACTCGATCGGCACATCGAGGCAGGGCGGGGCGGCCAGGCCGCACTGATCTACGACAGCCCGGTCACCAGCACCCAGAAAACCTTCACCTACAGTGAGCTGCGCGATGAGGTTGCCGGCTTTGCCGGCGCTCTCGCGGCCAGCGGCGTAACCAAGGGCGATCGGGTGATCGTCTATATGCCCATGATCCCCCAGGCAGCTATCGCCATGCTGGCCTGCGCGCGCATCGGGGCCATCCATTCGGTGGTTTTCGGCGGATTCGCCGCGAAGGAGCTTGCCACCCGCATCGACGATGCCAAGCCCAAGGCCATCGTATCCGCGACCTGCGGTATCGAAGGGGCAAAGGTCATCGAATACAAGCCGCTGCTGGACCAGGCGGTCGACCTGTCCGCCCACAAACCGGATCATATCTTCATGTTCAAGCGCCCCCAGGCGGAAGCCACGATGCAGGCGGGCAGAGACCTGGACTGGGATGAAGCAGTTGCCGCCGCATCCCCCGCCGATTGTGTTCCCGTAGCCGCCACCGATCCGCTCTATATCCTCTATACATCGGGTACCACGGGTATCCCCAAGGGCGTGGTGCGCGACAACGGCGGTCATGCCGTGGCGATGAAGTGGAGCATGAAGAACATCTACAACGTGGATCCCGGTGATGTCTACTGGGCGGCGTCCGACGTCGGCTGGGTGGTGGGACACTCCTACATCGTGTACGCACCGCTGCTGCATGG
>JAQYVO010000090.1 GCA_030145425.1 Chromatiales bacterium
TGATCCCCGTTCGGAGGAAAATGGCCAGCAATTCCGCGTCGGAAAGGGCCGAGGGCCCCATATTGAGGAGTTTTTCCCGCGGTCTTTCCTCCACGGGCCAGTCGCTGATGGCCATGATGTGCTCCTTGCAGGCCTGTGAAAATCCCTTGTCGTCGGAATATAGCAGAATCGAAGGAGTGATGGTGTCGCACCTTGGTGCCGATGGTCGAATAAATTCGACCCTACACCTTGGATCTCGGCCTTCGCGGGGTTGATGTGGTTTCCGTAGGGCCGAATTCATTCGGCCAAGTAGCGATGGTCGAATAAATTCGACCCTACACCTTGGATCCCGACCTTCGCCGAGATGACGTGGATTCAGGAAAGCGCACGATTCCGGGTCGACACTGGTTATCTGACAACCGGAAATTTTCAGGTACTATGATGCGCTGTGTCTGAGAGAGACCTGTACCCATGAGTCTGCACAAAATGAGTGAACTGTCCGGAAGGCGGATACTGCTTGGCGTGACTGGCGGTATCGCCGCCTACAAATCAGCGGAACTGATTCGGGGCCTGCGCAAGGCCGGAGCCGAGGTGCGGGTGGTGATGACCGAGGCGGCGGCCCAGTTCATCACACCCATGACCCTGCAGGCGTTGTCTGGATGGCCGGTACGCCAGAACCTTTTCGACAGGGAGCACGAGGCCGCGATGGGCCACATCGAACTCGCCCGCTGGGCGGATCTGGTGCTGGTGGCACCGGCGACGGCGGATTTTCTGGCCCGCATGGCTGCCGGTATGGCCGATGACCTGCTGACTGCCCTGTGCCTGGCCGCAGAAACCCGGATCTGCGTTGCGCCCGCCATGAATCAGGGCATGTGGCGCAATCCCGCAACAGAAGCCAATGTCACAGTGCTGAGACAGCGCGGCATTGAGCCCTGGGGTCCGGCCGAGGGGGATCAGGCCTGTGGCGAGACAGGGCCCGGCAGGATGCTGGAGCCTGAGGAAATGATCAAGCGGGTGGTGAGGCTGTTCTCGGGTGCTGCCATGAATGGGGTTCGGGTTCTGCTGACGGCAGGACCCACCCGGGAACCGATAGATCCGGTTCGCTACCTGACCAACCGCAGTTCGGGGAAAATGGGCTATGCCCTCGCCGGGGCGTTTCGGGACCAGGGTGCGCAGGTGGTCATGATCAGCGGCCCGGTGCATCTTTCTTCCCCCCAGGGGGTCGACGTCATAAGGGTGGAGACCGCCCTGGAGATGGCAGCGGCTGTCATGGACCGGGTGGAAGGGTTTGACATCTTTGTCGCCTGCGCCGCCGTAGCGGATTACAGACCCCTGGAGGCGGCTTCCCACAAGATCAAGAAAGAGGCGGAATCCCTGCAGATCGGAATGACCAGAAATCCGGATATCCTCGCCGGCGTGGCGGCGCTTCCCAAGCCGCCTTTTTGCGTCGGTTTTGCGGCCGAGACCCAGCACCCGGAGGAATATGCGGAGCAAAAGCGTATTTCTAAATGTGTGGACATGATTGCCGCCAACCTGGTTGGTGCTGAGGAGGGTGGATTCGAGAAGGACGAGAACTCGCTCACAGTGCTGTGGGAGGGCGGACGGGTAGTATTACCGATGAGTGAGAAGAGTTGTCTGGCGGAGGCGCTGGTGGAACAGATTGCGAAACAATATGGAAAAACAGATACAGCTCAAGATTCTTGACCACCGGCTTGGTGATCAATACCCGCTGCCCGATTATGCGACGGAAGGCGCGGCCGGCATGGATCTGCGGGCAATGCTCAACAAACCGCTGGAGATAAACCCCGGGGATACCCATCTCATACCCACAGGTATAGCGATCCATATTGAGGACCCGAATCTGGCGGCGGTGATACTTCCCAGGTCCGGACTCGGGCACAAGCACGGTATCGTACTGGGAAACCTGGTGGGCCTTATCGATTCAGACTATCAGGGTCAGCTGTTCGTGTCCTGCTGGAATCGTGGCAAGCAATCGTTTCTGATCGAAGTTGGCGAGCGGATAGCCCAGCTGATGATATTGCCGGTGGTAAAGGCCAGCTTCGAGATCGTGGATGATTTTCATGAGACTGACCGGGGAGAAGGGGGTTTTGGCCACTCGGGCAGAAACTGAAGGCACTGACGGGCTCCGGTCGTTTCCGTGCCGGGTCTATTAGCAGCGAAGTCATGAACTGAATGCTCAAGCTCAGGAAAGACAAGGAAAAAAATAGCCGGGTCGCATCTCCCCGGACGGGCGGTATTGGAAAGTTTGTCCTGACACTGCTCGTGGCCGTTTCCCTCGTGATGGCGGCGGCAGGTGCGGTGCTTCATTACCTGGATCATGAGCAGGCCCGAAAGGCCGGCATCACCCAGGTAAGGGCTGTCGCCCAAGGCGTGGCGAGCCAGTTGGCCGGACAAGTGGGGCTTTATGCGGATATGCTCAACCGGGCAATTCAGTCCCGGCGCCTCGTCAAGGCACTTAACGACAAGGATCAGGCCGGCATCGGACAGTTTGAGAAACTGTTGATGCACCGGCTGGCCGGGGCCGTGCAGGTGCAGATTCTCCCCGCCCTTTGGGACGATGCGGTTTCCGATCGGGTCTCCCAGCTGAGTTTCGCCTCCCTCGAACTGCTCAAGCAGGTGGAAAAAAGCGGCAAGGCGGCACCAGCGGAGGTACACCGGTCGGGCAAGCAGGGCAAGCGGCGGATCAGCCTGGTGGCGCCGGTTGTCGGCGGTGATCAGGGAACCGTGGCCGGGGTGGTACTGCTTCAGCTCCCGGATTTTATCTTCAGCGACCTGATGAATCAGGTCACGGGCCTCGGTGGGCGTGTTGACGTGCAGCAGGTCACGGACAGCGGTTCGATGTCACTGACCGGCGATAGCGTGGACGCCGGGAGTGAGAAGGCCAGTGACGGTGAGATACCTGTCGACGGCACCATCTGGCGGGTTGTCTATTGGGGCGGCGGTGCCGGGGCAGGCGGCATGATATCGCTGCTCAGCCCGTGGGGGGTGATGGTGGCCGCCCTGCTGGTTATCGCTGTGCTGGTTTTCCTCATGGCAAAGCGTATTAAAGAGGCGCTGCGCCAGGACCAGGTCAAAATTCTCAGTGTTGTGGAAGGGATTCTGCAGGGAAATCCCCCCCCTGTAGCCCGGGCAGGGTTTGGCGAGGTCCAGAATACCCTGGACCTGCTGATCCAGCTGGGGCAGATGCGGAGTGTGACTCCCCAGGTGATTCAGCAGGAAAGCCGGGAGGCCGTTCCGGCTGCCGCTTTGAAACCGTCCAGGCAGATGCCGCAGTCGGATGAGATGCCCGGCGAAGAGGAGCTGATGCTCCACGAGCCAATTCCGGAGCAGGCGACATCTGGACCGGTAAGTGTGCCTCCCGAGGTTTTTCGCGCCTACGATATCAGAGGCACGGCCGGCAAGACGCTAAGTGAGCCGTTGATGCGGCAGTTGGGCCGTGCAATCGGCAGCGAGGCCCAGGCGGAGGGACAGCAGACCGTCATCGTCGGTCGGGATGGACGCAACTCCAGCAAGCAGTTGTGCGACGCCCTTTGCAAGGGGCTGATGGAAAGCGGCAGGGAGGTCCTGGACCTCGGCCTGGTGCCCACACCCGTGCTCTACTTCGCAACCCATTTTCTCGGCAGCAGCTCGGGAGTGATGGTGACCGGAAGCCATAATCCCCCGGCATACAACGGACTGAAGATCGTGATCAACGGAGAGGCCCTGTATGGAGAACGGATTCAGGCCCTTAGACAACGCATAGAAGAGGGTAACCTGATCAGCGGCAGCGGATCCATCAAGGAGCAGGATCTGGTTCCGGATTACCTCAGCCGGGTAACCGAAGATATTCAGCTGATGAATCAGCTCAAGATCGTGCTGGATTGCGGCAACGGGGCGGCATCCGTAGTCGCACCGTCCCTGTTCCGGGCACTGGGATGCCAGGTTACGGATCTGTATTGCGAAGTGGACGGTAATTTTCCCAACCACCACCCGGATCCGTGTGATCCCCAAAATCTGCAGGCATTGATCGAAAAGGTCGCGGAGACCGGTGCCGACCTGGGCGTGGCCTTCGACGGTGACGGAGACCGGCTGGGCGTCGTCGATTCGTCCGGGAAGATCATCTGGCCCGATCGGCTTCTGATCCTGCTGGCCAGGGATGTGTTGATTCGCAATCCAGGGGCGGACGTCATCTATGACGTGAAGTCGACCCGTCACCTGGCCCGGGAGATTCTGGGCAATGGCGGCCGGCCCATCATGTGGAAATCGGGTCACTCTCTGATGAAGGCGAAGATCAGGGAGACGGGGGCACTGCTTGCGGGGGAAGTGACCGGACATTTCTATATCAACGAACGCTGGTACGGATTCGATGACGGGATGTACGCCTGCGCCCGGTTACTGGAGGTGTTGTCCCTGGATGCGGGGCAGTTGAGCACCGCGGAGATATTTTCGGGGCTGCCGGAGGCGGTGGTCACGCCGGAGCTGTCCCTGGACATGCGGGAGGGCGAAAGCGCCGCTGTCATGCAGCGGTTGACGGCCCATGGGAATTTCTCGGATGCCAAGTTGATCAATATCGACGGTATCAGGGCGGAGTTCAGTGACGGATGGGGGCTGGTTCGGGCCTCGAACTCGGAACCGTCCCTGAAATTCAGGTTTGAGGCGGACAACGATGGGGCGCTGGAGCGGATTCAGTCACTTTTTCGGGAGCAACTCCTGGGCATAGCACCGGGACTCAATCCTCCGTTCTGAGGGATGCCCTCCCGGGATAGCTCTCCCATTACCTGGCCATTATGAGTTTGTTACTCCATGGTAAGCAGGTATCATCTGGCGAGTCTCTGGCAATTTTCCTAAGACTGACCGCAGGGGCATAGAGACACAGGGCGCCTCTGCGGTTCAAAATCATCCATCAATCAGCACCGGGTTATCCAGGGACTGCCCTTTCCGTGGGGATACCCGGCGTAAGATTTCTTATAAGGGACCGGAACCGAAACTTTTATGAGTTTGACACCTGAATCGGCACACAACGTCGCCCATGTGCTGACGGAGGCGATGCCCTATATCAAACGGTTCCGCGGCAAGACCGTCGTTATCAAGTACGGCGGCAATGCCATGACGGAAGAGGGGCTGAAGCAGGGGTTCGCCCGGGACGTGGTATTGATGAAGCTGGTCGGCATCAACCCCGTGGTTGTTCACGGTGGCGGACCCCAGATAGGCCGGCTTCTGGAACGGCTGGGCAAACAGAGTAAGTTCGTCCAGGGGATGCGTGTCACCGACAGCGAGACCATGGACGTGGTCGAGATGGTCTTGGGCGGCCTGGTCAACAAGGAGATCGTCAACCTCATCAATCGGGCCGGCGGATCCGCGGTGGGACTTACCGGCAAGGATGGCGATCTGATCCGCGCCAAAAAGATGGTGGTGCGGCGCAGTTCCCCTGAATTCGAGGTCCCGGAGATCATCGATCTCGGGCATGTGGGCGAGGTCGAAAGTGTGGATGCTTCGGTGGTGAACATGCTGGTGCAGGGCAACTTTATCCCCGTGGTCGCGCCTATCGGAGTGGGCAAGGACGGACATTCCTACAACATCAATGCGGACCTGGTGGCAGGAAAGATTGCGGAAGTGCTTCAGGCGGAAAAGCTGATGCTGCTGACCAACACCGAGGGCCTGCTGGACGGGGATGGCAAACTCCTGACCGGCCTGTCCACCCAGCGCGTGGATGAGCTGATCGAGAACGGCACCATCCACGGGGGTATGCTGCCCAAGATCCGCAGTGCCCTGGACGCGGTAAAGGCGGGGGTCAACGCATCTCACATCATCGATGGGCGGGTCGAACACGCGGTGCTGCTCGAGCTGTTTACCGACGAGGGCGTCGGTACCCTGATACGCCGCCGATGATAATGCCCCATTTGGTCAGGCATGTGACTCGTCGATTACCCTGTGCCTCTGCGGTTAGTCTTGTGGAACATCGCACAGAACTAATAAAATGACACTAAAGACGCGAGTTAAAGTCCCACGCAAACAGCTGATCTTGGAAGCACTGGCCGCGGAGTTGGAGAAAAGTCCCGGTGCGAGGATCACCACCGCAATCCTGGCCAGATCAGCCGGGATTTCGGAAGCGGCGCTTTACCGGCATTTTGCCAGCAAGGCAAAAATGTTCGAGGGTCTGATTCTGTTTGCCGAAGAGACGGTGTTCAGCCGCATCAACCAGATTCTGGAAGAAGAGAAAGACACCCGGCTGCGCTGTGCCAGGGTTCTCTATCTTCTGCTCGGTTTCGCGGATCGGAATCCAGGTATCACGAGGGTGCTGTTGGGAGATGCGCTGGTGGGCGAGACCGAACGCCTGCATGCGCGTGTCGAACAGTTTTTCGCCCGACTGGAGACTCAGTTCAAGCAGATCCTGCGAGAGTCAAGAATGCGCGAGGCGACGCGGGAAAGACCGGAACCCGAATTGTGTGCCGGCCTGATGCTGGTCATGGTGGAGGGGCGCATGCATCAGTTTCTGCGTACCCGTTTCAAGGTTTCGCCGTTGGATGGATGGGAGACCCACTGGGGGCTGCTGGAACCGACGCTGTTTCCTGATTGATCCGTTCCGGGATCGGTTCTTTGGCACCCAGATAGGGCCGGAAGCCGGCGCGGACACCATTTACCTCGTCCGATGCACAGAACTCCTTTCCACGGGGCGAGTTTTTGCACTGAAGGTCCATGAACAGCCTGGCTCCCGGCACATCCGGTTCGCGGATGCGCGAGACGGTGATGCTGATGTCTTTGTCCTTGACCGGGGCGGCGGTCATGATGATGCTCTTGGCCAGCATCTGCAGGCGGGTCGTCGTATGCTTGCGGGTGTAGGCCTCCGCAAGCTTCCAGGCTTCGTTGCAGCTGTTTTCGTCAGTGCAGGACACGACCGTCTCAAGCAACAGGGATCTCGCCTTCTCCCTTTCGTCCAGGACAGGGGAGACCTGGAGATGTCTCAGTTCCCTGAAGCGCGTCAAATCCGCGGCATACTTTTCGGTAATTACCTTCTTGTCCTGCTCTCTTTTGATAATTGTGGCGTAGCTGTCCTTCAGCTGTTTGCGGGTCGTCTCGATGTTCCGAAGCATGTTCTTATGGACACCCTCACCCCTCCGCTCACGGTCGGCAGCCATCTTCTGCATATCGGCGAGCCTGAGTTTGAGTCGACGGATATTGGTGCGGATGATCAAAATGGAGTTGTCCAGGGAGCTGAGTTTTCCGTCCCTGGTCATTACTATGTCGTCCTCGCTGCGAAAGGTGCGCAGCAATACATTGTCTTTGGCGCGCTGCTCGGCGATCAGACGTTTCTCTTCCGCTTGAAGCCGTTTCAGCTCCGCTTCCTTTGCCAGTTCCTCCTTGGTCTTGGCGGCATTGACGCGTCGCACTTCCAGGCCACGCTTATCCAGTTGACTGCGCGCATGTTTGGCCTGATCGGCAGGAATCTTGTCCGAGTAATGGACGTTGCCGTTTTCATCCATCCACCGGTAAAGCTTTCCGGCGATGGCGTTGTGCAACGGCGCCAGCAGGACCCCCAGTATGACGGCGGCGGTAAGTATATTGACTGGCTGCATAGAAAATTCCCGGGCTGGACTCGAATGGTACTTACTTAAGTCAAATAGACCTGTTCAAATGCCTTGATCGTCATCCCGGCGTAGGCCGGGATCCAGAATTGCCAATGGTGGTCGCTTTCCTGGATCCCGGCCTGCGCCGGGATGACGGTGGCTTTGAGCCATAAGTATGTGCCATTTGGGCTACACTCCATATTGTTCGCGGTAAGACATGATCCCCTCCAGTGATCCCGGGAATTCAGGTTTTTCCCGCAGATAGTCCACCAGATGCTCGAGCCGGGCGATGGACGCCACCGGCAGACCATAGTCCTGTTCGACCTCTTGAATGGCAGATTTATCACCCCGGCCCTTCTCCTGGCGGTCCAGGGCGATGACCACGCCGGCGGGCACGGCCCCCTGGCTGTGAATAATCTCCATGGATTCCCGGATTGCCGTGCCGGCGGTGATCACGTCATCGATGATCAGCACCTTTCCCGTCAGTTCGTGGCCGACGATACTGCCACCCTCGCCGTGATCCTTGGCCTCTTTGCGGTTGAACGCATAGGGGACATCCATTCCATGGCTGTCCCACAAGGCGGCGGCCGTGACCGCAGCCAGTGGAATGCCCTTGTAGGCGGGGCCGAAGAGGACATCGAAGCCGATCCCCGCATCCACGATGGCCCGGGCATAAAAACGGCCAAGCTCCGCCAGATTCGCCCCGGTGTTGAACAGGCCGGCATTGAAGAAGTAAGGGCTGATACGTCCTGATTTCAGGGTGAACTCGCCAAATTTCAAAACCCCCGCCTTCAGTGCGAAGTTGAGGAATTCACGTTGATACTGTTGCATGTGGGACTCCTGGAGAATGGCTTCCATTCTCCGTGGCCGGGGGGTCGGATGCAAGGCATCGGGCGCATCCGGCCGGGACATGCACGTTCCTGCCGGAATCCGGTTGCCGATCGGTATCACACAAGGATGGGACAAGCTCAAACCTCTGAAGCACACAGGGTAAAAAATGCAGCGGCAGACCCGGCGATATCTTGATGCAGCTTCTGGCTTCCGATTCAGTCATGGGGCCTGCCCGGACCGCACGGGGCCGGCACCGCGGCATGGGGTATAATCCCCCGTTTTCAGGGAATTTATCCTCCACCCTAATGAGTGTCCCCCCAAGACAGGCAGGTGTGGCCGAAATCCTGCGATCCGTGTTCAGCGGACGTATGCTGGTGGCAGCGCTGATGGGGTTTGCCTCCGGCCTGCCGCTGCTGCTCACCGGGTCCCTGCTGCAGGCCTGGATGAAGGAAGACGGGGTAGATCTTGAAACCATCGGGCTGTTCGCCCTGGTGGGGCTGCCTTACACCCTGAAATTTCTATGGGCGCCCCTGATGGATCGCTATACGCCGATGTTCCTCGGGCGTCGGCGCGGCTGGCTGCTGATGTTTCAGCTGGCACTTATCCTGTCGCTGCTGCTGCTTGCCGCTTCCAGCCCCGGGGAACGCCCTTTCGGTGTGGCTGTTGCGGCCCTGCTGGTCACCTTCTTCTCGGCAAGCCAGGATATCGTCATCGATGCCTACCGTCGGGAGGCCCTGTCGGACACTGAGCAGGGACTGGGTGCCTCTTTGTATGTCAACGGCTACCGGGTGGGCATGCTGCTGGCTGCCGGGGGTGGGCTGATCCTGGCGGACTTCATGCCCTTTGCCATGGTCTATGC
The DNA here is from genome assembly GCA_030145425.1 of Chromatiales bacterium. Classification (GTDB taxonomy): domain Bacteria; phylum Pseudomonadota; class Gammaproteobacteria; order Chromatiales; family Chromatiaceae; genus JAHEHQ01. The sequence goes on from JAQYVO010000090.1 coordinate 9,235, forward strand.
GCTGATGGCGGGTATCATGCTGATGGGTGTGGTCACCACCCTGCTGGCACCTGAACCGGTCGCCTCGGAGGGAAAGCCTAAAACCCTGGCGGAGGCTGTGATACACCCTTTTGTCGAGTATTTCAGGCGCCCCGATGCGGTCCTGATACTGCTGTTTATCCTGCTCTACAAGATCGGTGACACCATGGCGTCGCACATGACCATCCCCTTCTATCTGGACATGGGGTTCTCCACCACCGAGATAGGTACGGTGGTCAAGTTTTTCGGTTTCTCGGCCACTGTTGCCGGGGGGGTGACCGGAGGTGTGCTGATTATGCGCCTGGGGATCTATCCTGCGCTGATGGGTTTTGGCGTGCTCCAGGGGCTCTCCACCGCCGGGTTCGCCCTTCTGGCCATGCTGGGTGACAGCCTCCCGGGACTCGCAGCCGTAATCGCCTTCGAGAATTTCAGCGGCGGCCTGGGCACGGCGGCCTTCATCGCCTTCATGGCGAGCATGACCAACCGGCGTTTTTCCGCCACCCAATATGCCCTGCTGTCCAGCCTCATGGGAGTGCCCCGTGTCATTGCCGCCGCGCCCACGGGTTACATGGCCGTGGCGCTCGGTTGGGTGGAATTCTTCCTGTTATGCGCCCTGATCGCGATACCGGGTCTGCTGCTGCTGCGCTGGCTGCACCGGCGCGGTTCCGACTTCCGGCGGGAACCGGCAGCCTGATGGATATCCTGGTCCCTTACCTGAGCGCATTTCTCGTGGGCCTCCTGGGAGGCGTTCACTGCGTGGGTATGTGCGGCGGGATCGTCGGTGCGCTGACCATGAGCCTGACTCCGGAGATACGCAGCAAAAATAGCCAGTTATTTTACTACAGCCTGGCATACAACTTCGGCCGCATGACCAGCTATATTATTGCCGGCCTGCTAATCGGCTTGCTCGGTGAAACACTGGTCTCACTGCTTGCGCCAGAACAAGGTTTATCTTTCCTGCGTTTTCTTGCTGCATTAATCGTCATTTTACTGGGTTTATATCTTGGTGGATGGTTGCCCAAACTCGCCTTTATTGAGCGCCTGGGTGCACCGGCATGGAAAAAGCTGCAGCCTGTAGGACAACGCTTATTACCAGTAAATAACCCGCTGCAGGCCTTTCTTTTTGGTGTGGTCTGGGGCTGGTTACCCTGTGGCCTGGTCTATTACGCCCTGCTGCTATCGATGGCCGAAGGCAGCGCCCTCAATGGCGGGGTCTACATGATGATGTTTGGCCTGGGTACATTGGCTCCCATGCTGCTGGCATCAATGCTGGCTGGAAAACTGAATCATTTGTTCAAATCCGTTACAATGAAACGGATAAGTGGCGGTTTGCTGATCCTGATGGGTCTGGTTTCACTAATCTTGCTGTATAACCCCAGCATACTGCATTCGCTGCACTTCATGCCTCATCACTAGGAATGGCACTATGAATTTGAAAAATAACGTTATTAATGGCGACTCACCTGAACTCATGGAAGTTCTACGCGCGTCCGACCTGGTCGCTGCCACAGATGTCGCGGTTCTGATTACCGGTGAAACCGGCACTGGCAAAGATTTACTTGCTCAGCGTATTCACAGTACTAGTCGCCGTCAGGATAAACCTTTCATTACCGTTAATTGTGCCTCCTTGCCTGAGAGCCTTGCTGAATCGCTGCTGTTTGGGCATTTACAGGGCGCCTTTACCGGCGCAAACAGCCAGCGTAAAGGTTTTATCGCCGAAGCAGATGGCGGCACCCTGCTACTTGATGAGATTGCTGAAATGCCTGCAGCAGTACAGGCCAAGCTACTGCGCTTCCTTGAAAGTGGCGAGTACCAGCCGCTCGGTACGGTAGATGCACGGCATGCCAACGTCCGTCTCATCGCTGCCACTAATTGCAGGCTGTTAGATGCCGTTGAAGCAGGAAAATTCAGGCATGATCTCTATTTTCGACTGAGCGTAGTGCCGCTGGAATTACCACCACTAAGAAACCGTACTGGTGATTTAGCTCAACTGTTAATTGTGCTGAGTAAAAAACTTTCCAGAGAACATGGTTTACAAGCCCCTGGCTTTACCCCCGCAGCCATTAGATGGATGGAAAAATACTCCTGGCCCGGTAATATCAGGGAGTTACGTAATTTCATTGAAAGGATGATGATTCTCTTCAACGGTGGTGAAATTGACGTCAGCAATCTACCTGTAGAGATGAAACCTCGGTCTCCCTCCAGAGCGGCGGATCTTTTCAGTTTACCGGCAGAGGGTGTAGACCTGGAATCACTGGAAATTGGACTAATGAACCAGGCGCTTGATATTTCCAATGGTAACAAGAGCCGTGCTGCACGCCTGCTGGGCCTGACTCGCGATACTTTTTTGTACCGGCTGAAAAAATACGCTCTGTAAAAAACTTTCTGCTTACTAACCTTTCAGGTTGTAGTGCATACTGAAGCTGATGTTTGCCGGGGTTTCCAGACTATCTGGCGGTTTCGGTAGCGGCAACGCCGCTTTAATTGCCCTGGTGGCGGCATGTTTTAATAAGCGATGGGCACCACTGCTGTGAACATTTTTCACCCCGCCATCTTTTAGCAACTGGAAACTAACTTCAACGCGGCCCTCTACCCCCTGTTTTCGTGCTGCACGAGGATAATATTTACAGGCTTCTATATGCGCCTGCAGCAAGCTAAAATATTCGACCTTCTGAGACGCGGAGTCCTGCCTGGATACGGATCGTTGCTCGGCCTTCACCGCACTGCTGGCTATACTTTTTTGCCTCTCGACCTTCTCGCTGACGGGCTTCTTCTGGGGTTTCCTTGTGATTCGAGGTTCGGGTACTGATTTTCGTACTGGTTTTTGTACTGGCTCAGGAATAAACAATGGTTTGGCTTGCTGCACAGATTTTGCAACAAGAACAGGCTCTGGCTTCAGGGCAGGTTCAATTTTCTTTACAGGCTCTGGTTCATTCGGTGCTAGCGATTCAATTTGTTGCAGCGTCACCTGGAATAAATCGACAGGTGCGGTATAACTGGTCTCGGGTGAATCCGGCTGCAGTATAGTAATGAGCCCAGATCCGGAAATATGTACGACTAGAGAAAAAAACAGCGCAAAGCTCATTGCCCTGTATGCAGAAAAAGTCATATTTGTGACGAGATAAAAAACAGGGGCGGTTAAGCAACCAGCCCCTGTTTTTCTAGAAATCGTGCCGTTTAGAAAGTGGCATCAATTCTGGCCCATAATGTCCGCCCCGGTTCGTTAACACGGACAGCAAACGGATCCATCAGGTTAGAGCGGCTAACATGTTCAGCATAGGTTTCATCGAAGGTGTTATCGACGCCGGCCCGAAAATTAAAGTTGTCATTCAAACGATAATTACCATACAGGTCGAGCACGGCATAGGAAGGCGTTTCCCCGACTTCCTGTTTACTGAGCTCATCGATACGATCCTGTTCCGCAGCAAAACGAATACGGCCCCCGGCACCCCAGCGGGAGATGGAGTAGTTAAGTCCTACCCTACCATTGAGTGGTGGAGTCTGCGCAATGGGCCGATCATCGTCTGAGGTGTTGGTCGCATTCACATAAGCCAGTGCGCCGCTCAAATCCAGTGAACTGCTAATCGCCCATGATGCATCCACTTCTGAGCCCCACAGCACGGCATTCACGTTGCGGTAAATGTCGGCACCATTA
>JAQYVO010000229.1 GCA_030145425.1 Chromatiales bacterium
TGCAACGCCGCATGGCCTCATTGGAGAGCCAACCCGAAGGGACGGGGCCATTTTTCCCTATGACTGCGTTGCACCTTCGCTTATGTACGGCAGGTACACTGCGCTCAGTGCGCCTTGTCCTAGAAAAAAATGGCCTCCGTCGATGGGTATCCGCATAGTGTTAACAGGCCCACCAGAGAGCTTTTGAGATCCACTTCCGTTAAGGTTGCGTAATATCACTTGACATTGGTCTGACGCGAGGCTAATTTTATAACCAAGCAGTTAAGTAGGAAATAGCTACGACAACACTCGAATACAAAAGAGAACAGAATCATGAGACTTTCGACCAAAGGACGTTACGCTGTCACCGCGATGTTGGACCTGGCCCTTCAGGGTGGAGAAGGCCCTGTCACGCTCGCAGAAATATCTGAAACACAAGGTATTTCCTTGTCCTACCTGGAGCAGCTTTTTGCCTGCTTGAGGGGCAAGAATCTGGTAAGAGGCGTACGGGGCCCGGGAGGCGGATACTACCTGGGCCGCACGGCAGAGAACATCTCCATAGCCGATATCATATGCGCCGTCGATGAATGGGTGGAATTCACCCGCTGCGGCGGAAAAAAGGACTGCAAAGACGGAAAGCGTTGCCTCACACACAATCTGTGGGACGACCTCAGCAACGAGATCTTCAACTTCCTCGGCAGCATAACGCTGGCACAGTTGATCGAAAGAGGCGGACTCAAAGAGGAAGGCTGTATCAGCGAACAGGATCACGATACGCCAACCCTGATGCCCACTTCCCGAACTGAGGCTGCCTGAGAGAAGACGCCCAATCGGCTTGCCGGAAGTCTGTCGGACATAAGCTGTCCTGCTACGGTAAGGGAAAAAAACAAACCGGTGGTGAGTTCTTTCTCGCCTCCGGTTTTTTCGTTTCGCTTTTCCCCTTATCCAGTGGGTAGGTTACCGTTGTAGGGCCGAATTGATTCGGCCAACAGCTGGTTCATTCAAATCAAGTATCGGTCGAATGAATTAGACCCTACAGTTCCGCTGACCGGTGGAAGATCCTTTTGTTTAAAACCTGTTTGGCGCATCCTGCCGCAGTTTCTGCTGTCAATTGAGCGGAAACTGAAGGGTAACCAGCGTACCCGTGTCGAGACCGGAGACGATCTGTATTTCCCCTCCATGAGCATCCACCATGCGTTTGACGATGCCCAGGCCGAGGCCGGTGCCTTGGGTCTTGGTGGTGAAGAAGGGGTCGAAAAGCCGGGGCAGAACATCGGCAGGTATCGGCTCACCGGGATTCTGAATCCGTATCGTCAGGATACGCGCTGCACTGTCACTGCTGATGCGCCAGTGGACGGTACCATCGGAGGGAGCCGCATCCAGGGCATTCTGAGACAGATTCAGGAAGATCTGCTGCAGTCTGTCCCTGTCGCCGAGGATTGAAGTGGACGAGGCGTCGATATCCAGTTCGAACTTCTGTTCACGTCTTTTCGCCAAGTCACTTTGAGATTCCAGAAAACTTTCGGTCAGCGCAGCCAGATCCAGTGGTTGAAGATCGAGCTTTAAGGGTTTGGCATAAAGCAGAATCTCCTCCAGGAGTCTGGCCATACGACCAGTTTCTTCCCGTGCCAGGGTAATTCTTTTCTCAGCCGGTTCTGACAAATCGGTCTTTTGCAGATAATCCAGTGCCATGCTTATGGTAGACAAGGGGCTGCGGATCTCATGGGCAATGCCCGAGGCGAACCCTCCGACCGTCGCAAGCCTGGCGTGCTCCGACAATTTAAGTGTTTTCCCGAAACTGTGGGTTATTAATCTGGCGATATTGGTGAGCAGCTCGATATGTTCTGGGGTGTACGATTCCGGATCTCGGGTTGCGAAGGCCAGCACGCCGGGGATGGGACTCTGCTCTGTAATCGGAAGAAATATTGCGTCTCCCAGCCCCTTGTCCACCAGGTGATTTAAAAACTGATACCTGGGATTCTTGTCCGCTGTGTGGTTCATATCGGGCACATGCAGCGGCTCACCCTCCTTCAACGCCTGCTCCAACAGGGTGCCTTCCAGACGGAACCGGCTGTGCTGGGTGATCTCCGGCTTGCTGTCCAGATAACTCCGCTCAAGACTGATGGTCATGCCGTCCCCGGCCATAAACAGGGCGCCGACCCAGTCGAGAGGTAGCAGTTGTGAAAAGTGCTCCGCTACAAAGCAGAGCGTTTCATCCATATCGGAGCCTTGCTGAATCTGATCGATCAGCCGAAAGATTGCATTCAGGCGGCTGGACAGCTGGTTGAAGGAACTGGTCAGCCAAGCCAGCTCATTGTTTCCCGCGGTGGGCACTTGATATCCAAAATCACCCTGGGCCACTTTCCTGAATCCCGCCACCGCACGATCGAGAGGGCGCAGAACTTTGACAAAGAACCAGGCCATGATCCCAAGTGTCACCGCTATGATTATCAGCAGCATCACCCAATGGGATTGCATCACCTGGTTCTGACCTTCCTCCACCAGCCGCTCGATATGGTTGCGCAGATTCTCGATGGAGTCGCTCAGAGGTTGATGCCGCGCAGTTATAAAGTGAGCCGCCTGATCAAGCTGCGGTACGTCTCTGTCCATTCCCAAGGCTTCCTGAAGACCGGTATGAAACACCGCCCAGGCATCTTCCACGTCCTGAACCGCCTTGTGGGCCTCAGGATCGAGCCTGGGTGTAAAAGGTGCGTCACCCTGGACCAGCGAAGGTGAGAAGTTCTCCGTCATGAATCCAATGGTTATCTCTTCGAAAAGTTTGGTCTGTGCCTTGATCTCCTGATAGTAGAGGGCTACGTCCCGGCGGTATGCAACGGGATTCCTGGGAGCGTTCATTGCGTAGTTCATACCCCGGGAAACCATGCTTCGGGCCGTATGCTCCAGCCTGGCGGTTATATTCAGCAGGGTGCTGTAATTGCGCTGTTCCTCCAGGCCCTTGATACTCAACGCGATGACCACGGTAAAAAGCACCACGATCAGCAGCAGGGCTGCGCCTATCTGAAATTTCAGTGTCTCAAAGAGTTTCATAGGTGACCACACTTTAGCGCATGGACCCTAAATCGGCTATCATGCGCGATCATCCGGATACCCTCCGGGCTTGAAACGGCTTGTTCCGTATTATTTAGGAAACGGGCGACAAGACAAGCTGGTCGACTGCACTTTCCCAGCCTGAAGATACCCTTTAATCAGATGACACAGGAAACAGATGCCCTGACGACGATGCGGGATTTTATCCGTTGGGGAGCCAGCCGGTTTGCCGAGGCCGGGCTGTTCTTTGGGCACGGCACGGACAATCCCATCGATGAAGCGGTGGTGCTGGTGCTGTATGCACTGCATCTGGAGCCGGAATTACCGGGCATGTACCTGGATTCGCGTTTGACGGAACCGGAGAAGAACCGGGTACTAGGTCTTCTGGAACGACGTATCAGGGAACGGGTTCCGGCCGCCTACCTTACCGGAGAGGCGATATTTGCGGGATTGAAGTTTTTCGTCAACGAACAGGTGCTGGTGCCCAGGTCCCCCATCGCCGAGCTGATCGAAAAAGGATTCGAACCCTGGATCACTCCTGACTCGGTAACCCGGGTACTGGATATGTGTACAGGAAGCGGTTGCATCGCCGTGGGATGTGCCCACTGTTTTCCGGAGGCGAGCATTGACGCGGTGGATATATCGCCGGGGGCGCTGGAGGTGGCGAGAGACAATATCATGCGGCACGGCCTGGAAGAGCGGGTGGAACCCATCCATTCCGATCTTTTTCAGGCACTTAAGGGACGCCGGTACGACCTTATCGTTTCCAACCCTCCCTACGTGAGTCCCGACGAGCTGTCGCAACTGCCCCCTGAGTACCACCGGGAACCACCGCTTGGACTTGAGGCGGGTGAAGACGGGCTTGATCTGGCCTGCCGTATTCTGAGAGAGTCCCGGGATTATCTGGAGCCTGGGGGTATACTGTTGGTCGAGGTGGGCAACAGTGACGAGGCATTAATCGCGCGATACCCGGATATCCCCTTTCTTTGGCTGCATTTCGAACGGGGTGGAAGGGGTGTTTTCCTGCTGACGGCTGAGCAGCTGAATGAATTTCAGCCGGTATTTCTCGAGGATCGATAGACCATTGCGATGCAACGGGCCAGAACCGCAAAAGAGTACGCAGATTGGGTGGACCAGGCCCGGTTCGAAGTGGCCGATCTGAGAGAGTGCCTGCTCTACGATATGGAAGAGATTGGTGAGACCGGTCGTTTCCCCGCCTTTCTGGATACACTGGAACAGGGTGTGCAAAGCGTCTTCGATGCCATGCGAAAAGGGGAATACGCTTTCGGCCGGGAGGATCTGCCTTTCATGGATGTCGTGGAGATGCACGCTGAGCAGATACCCTTCGCCATTTTACTGAGGCAGATCAACGAGACCCATCGTAGGGGTCTCGATGTTGTAGAGGAGGAATAATGGACCAATCGTTGGTTTTCGATCTCGGGTTGATCAACAAGTATGACTATGCCGGTCCACGGTATACCTCCTATCCCACCGCCCCTCAGTTTCATGACGGATTCGGAGAGCCTGAATATAGGAAGGCGGCTGCAGACAGCAATCAAACCGGCAAACCGCTCTCTTTGTATTTCCACATTCCATTCTGCGACACCGTATGCTTCTACTGTGCCTGTAACAAGATCGCCACCAAGGACAGGGGCATGGCCATTGGATACCTGGAGCATCTGCATCGTGAGATCGCCATGCAGGGAGAACTGTTCGACAGGAGCCGGCGCGTGGACCAACTGCACTGGGGGGGAGGAACGCCCACCTTCATCAACCACGACCAGATGCGTGAACTGATGCGCGTCACCGGAGAACACTTCAACCTGCGGGATGACGACAGCGGAGAGTACTCGATCGAGATCGATCCCAGAGAGGCCTCGGCAGAAACCATAAGAATGCTCCGCGACATTGGTTTCAACCGCCTGAGCCTGGGGGTCCAGGATCTGGATCCCCGCGTGCAGAAAGCCGTAAATCGTATCCAGTCGGAAGCGGAGACCCTGGTGGTCCTGGATGCGGCACGAGAATACGGTTTTCGCTCGGTCAGCATAGACCTCATCTACGGATTGCCGTTTCAGACAGCGGGCAGTTTCGTCCGCACCCTGGACCGGATCATAGAGGTGGGGGCAGATCGGCTCTCCGTGTTCAACTACGCCCATCTCCCCGAGAGATTCAAGCCTCAGCGCAGGATAGATCATCGGGACCTGCCTTCCCCCTCGGAGAAACTCGAGATTCTGAAAACGACCATCGATCACCTGACCGATGCCGGTTATGTCTATATAGGAATGGACCACTTTGCACGCCCCGATGACGAGTTGGCGGTCGCACAGCGGGAAGGATCGCTTTACCGCAATTTTCAGGGCTATTCCACCCATGCCGATTGTGACCTCATTGCCATGGGGGTCACGTCCATCGGCACAGTAGGCCCCACCTATGCACAGAATATGCGGGGTCTCGATGATTACTACGGCGCAATCGATGCTGGCCGACTTCCTGTGTTTCGGGGAATCGAATTGAGCAGCGATGACCTGATACGCAGGGACGTGATCACCCAGCTCATCTGCCATTTCGAGCTGGACATCAGCGCCGTGGAGCAGCGATGGCAGATCCGCTTCAAAGATTATTTTGCCGACGATCTTTTACAACTGCCGGGCTTGGTAGACGACGGGCTATTAAAAGTGGACGAAAATGCACTGCACGTCCTGCCCCGTGGCCGCCTGTTGATCCGCAATATCTGTATGGTTTTCGACAATTATCTACCGCCCGTGGAACAACAAAGCGGTTTTTCCCGGGTGATATGAAAGGCTGGCGCACCCCAGAGTTTGGAAACTGAACCCAGGTCTATAAAATTTCGACAGAATATTCGAATCCGGGGCGGGCGCCTGTATAATGCCCGTTTGTCTGGGTAAGCACCCTGTCGGGATGCGAAAGTGGCGGAATTGGTATACGCGCTGGATTTAGGTTCCAGTGGGGAAACCCTTAGGAGTTCGAGTCTCCTCTTTCGCACCATTTTGAAATGCGGATCCCACTGTGGGCATGCCTACGGTCAAAACGAATATCCAACAATAGGTACATAGGGCAGCCTAATCTGCCGGAGAGGTTTTTTGATGCAAGTTTCCGTAGAGTCGAAAGAAGGTCTTGAGCGCAGGATGACAGTGGAATTGCCTGCCGAAAAGGTCAACGAGGCAATAAACAAACGTCTTAAAGAGATAGCCCGAACCGTGAGACTCGACGGTTTTCGACCCGGGAAAGTACCGGTTTCTGTGGTTCGCAGTCGATTTTCAGGGCAGGTGCAGCAGGAGGTCTTCGGTGACCTGGTGAAATCGAGTTATTTCGAGGCCCTGGCCCATGAGAAACTGCTCCCTGCGGGGGAACCCCACATTGAGCCCCTTGAGAAAAGCGACAATGACGGTATGGGTTATGTCGCCGTATTCGAGGTGATGCCGGAAATCCAGCTAAAGGATCTGGACGGCCTGACAATCACCAAGCCTGTGGTGGAAGTGACCGATGAAGATCTTCAGGCAATGATTGACAAGCTGCGCAAACAACGTACTACATGGAACGAAGTGGATCGGGAATCCAGTAATGAAGATCAGGTGACCATAGATTTCAAGGGTTACATCGACGGTGAGGCGTTCGAGGGGGGTGCCGCGGAGGAAGTTCCCCTGGTTCTCGGGTCTGGCGCAATGATCGAAGGCTTCGAGGAAGGGCTGTTAGGTGCGAAGGCCGGGGATAACCGAACCCTGGAGCTGGCATTCCCGGAAGACTACCGCGTGGAAAAGCTCGCAGGGAAGGATGCGAAGTTTGAAGTAACGCTTACCAAGGTAGCCGAACCGGTCATACCCGAGCTGGACGAGGAGTTCGCCACAGCCTTTGGTGTCGCCGAAGGCGGCGTGGATGCCTTGTATAAGGAGATTCGCTCTAATATGGAGAGGGAGCTGGAACAAAAGATTCAGTCGCTGGTCAAGGAACAGGTGATGGAGGGACTGCTGAAAACCCATGAACTGGAAATTCCCAAGGCCATGATCGAGCAGGAGGCGAAAACCCTGGTCTCACAGGCCAAGGACAACATGGCAAGAAACGGCCAGTCCAGCAATATGGAGCTGCCTGTCAGCCTGTTCGAGGAACAGGCGAAGCGCCGCGTATCACTGGGTCTTATCGTCAGCGAACTTGTCAGGAGCAACGATATCAAGGTGGACCCGGACCGGGTTCGCGTAAAGGTGGAGGAATTCGCCCAGTCGTATGAGGATCCTCAGGAGGTGATCAACTATTACTACAATAACCAGAATCAGTTGGCGTCGGTTGAGAATGTTGTACTGGAAGATCAGGTAGTGGACTGGGTTATGGATCATGCCAAGATTGAGGAATCCAAGTCTGGATTCGAGCAGCTCATGAATCCCCAGGACGAAAATTCACCTGCGGCAAGCAGTTGACCTTAGGTTAAAGGATAGATCGTTATGACCGATATCAGCCATATGGGCGGTTTGGACAGCAAAGGCCTGGGACTCATTCCCATCGTGGTAGAGCATACTGCCCGCGGGGAACGTTCCTACGATATTTATTCCCGGCTGCTCAAGGAGAGAGTGATTTTTCTGGTCGGCCCGGTGGAAGATCACATGGCCAACCTGGTGGTGGCCCAACTGCTTTTCCTGGAGTCGGAAAATCCCGATAAGGACATCCATGTATATATCAACTCCCCGGGCGGCTCTGTCAGCGCGGGACTGGCTATATACGACACCATGCAGTTTGTGCGCCCTCACGTGAGCACCATGTGCATTGGTCAGGCTGCCAGCATGGGAGCCCTGTTGCTGACAGGTGGGGAAGAGGGAAAAAGGTTCTGCCTGCCGAATTCCAGAATGATGATCCACCAGCCCCTCGGTGGTTTCCAGGGGCAGGCAACGGACATCGAGATTCATGCAAAAGAGATACTGTTGTTGCGGGACCGCCTGAACGAGATCATGGCCCATCACACGGGACGGTCCATGGAACAGGTCGAGCAGGATACGGAGCGGGACAACTTTATGAGCGGTGAGGAAGCGAAGGATTATGGCCTCATCGACCAGGTTCTTGCGCTGCGTACCAACTCCAAAGAGGCGGATTCCTAAGTCCGGACGGGGCAGAGGAAGACTTGAAGGATACAGATGCCCGGATTGCGGGGGCGGCAAGTGATTAAACCAACCACTTGCATTTGTCCCTGATCCAGCTCATATTCAGCCGGGATAGGTCGATAAGCATAGGTAGAAATTGGTACCTGAGAGGAAGGATGTATGAGTGACGACAAGACAAGGGGCGATGACGGCAAACTGCTCTACTGCTCATTCTGCGGCAAGAGCCAGCATGAAGTACGCAAGCTGATTGCCGGTCCGTCAGTATTCATCTGTGACGAATGTGTCGAACTCTGCAACGATATCATACGCGAGGAGATGCAGGAGGGCGGGGCGGAAGTCGCCAGCAGCCTGCCTAAACCTCACGAGATAAATAACATGCTGAATCAGTATGTTATCGGCCAGGCACGGGCTAAAAAAGTACTCTCGGTGGCTGTTTACAACCACTACAAGCGTCTGGACTCGGCCAACAAAAAAGATGAAATCGAGATATCCAAGAGCAATATCCTGCTGATCGGCCCCACGGGCTCCGGTAAGACGCTGCTCGCAGAAACCCTGGCCCGGATGCTGAACGTACCCTTCACCATCGCCGACGCCACGACTCTCACCGAGGCGGGCTATGTGGGCGAGGATGTGGAGAATATCATCCAGAAACTGCTCCAGAAGTGTGATTATGATGTGGAAAAGGCCCAAACGGGTATTGTTTACATCGATGAGATAGACAAGATCTCCCGTAAATCCGACAACCCCTCCATCACCCGTGACGTATCCGGTGAAGGCGTGCAGCAGGCCCTGTTGAAACTGATCGAGGGGACTGTAGCCTCGGTGCCGCCTCAGGGTGGGAGAAAGCACCCTCAACAGGAATTTCTGCAGGTAGACACCTCCAATATCCTGTTTGTCGTGGGTGGCGCCTTTGCGGGCCTGGAAAAGGTGATCAGGGACCGGTCCGAGAGGGGAGGCATCGGATTCTCCGCCGAAGTTCACAGCAAGGATGACACCAGCAAGATAGGAGAGATCCTCGTCGACGTCGAACCCGAAGATCTGATCCGCTATGGATTGATCCCGGAATTCGTCGGCCGACTCCCCGTAGTGGCAACCCTGGATGAACTCGATGAGGGGGCCCTGGTCCAAATCCTCACCGAGCCCAAGAACGCACTTGTCAAGCAATACTGTCGTCTCTTCGAGATGGAGGACTGTGACCTGGAGTTTCGGGAAGATGCCCTGCATGCGATCGCTCGCAAGGCCATGGAGCGGAAGACGGGTGCCCGAGGGCTCAGGACCATCATGGAGCAGGTGTTGCTCGACACCATGTACGATCTACCGTCAAAGGACGATATAAGCAAAGTCGTGGTCGATGAGACAGTGATAATGGGTGAGAACGAGCCCTACATCATCTATGAAGGCGGCGAGAAACAACTGGCGGTATCGGACTGATTACAAGTTCGAGCCCCGCGCAATGGTTTTTTTTCTGAAATAAAGCCCAAGCGGTTGAATAAGCCCTGCCCAGTCCCAAGATAGGGCTCCATACGAGACAATTTGGCAGGGTATCATTTGCCCTGCCTCCATGGTTACTGATTGCTTGCACAGTTCGGCGGAGTTGCAACCGCCGGAATCGGATATCTTGACGAACGTTGACCGGTTCAGGTGATCAAACCCCACAGGAGGAACGACCTCAATGGGCCAAGACGAAAAGACTTCTGATCAGCCTCCCACCACTTTTGCCGCCCCCGTTTTGCCGCTGCGAGACGTAGTGGTTTACCCCCACATGGTAATTCCTCTCTTCGTCGGCAGGGAAAAATCCATCAAGGCGCTCGACGCGGCAATGCAGGACAACAAGCAGATTCTGCTGGTTGCCCAGAAAAGCGCTGAAGTAGACGATCCCGCAGTAAAAGATCTCTATAAAGTAGGGACACTCGCGAATATTCTTCAGCTGCTGAAACTCCCGGACGGTACCGTCAAGGTGCTAGTGGAGGGCGGCGAAAGGGTGAAACTCGTCAAGTTCATGACCACAGACGAGTATTTCACGGCGCATACATCCCTGGTGGAACAGGACGCGGTACAGGATGAACGGGAACTGGATGTCATGACACGGTCGGCCACCACACTGTTCGATCAGTACGTAAAGCTGAACAAGAAAGTTCCTCCCGAAGTATTGACGTCCCTGTCAAGCATCGACGATCCCAGTCGCCTGGCGGATACCATGGCGGCTCACATGTCCCTCAAACTCGATGAGAAGCAGAAGGTTCTCGAGATAGCGGATGTGTTCAAGCGTCTCGAGCACCTGATGACCCTGATGGAGTCCGAAAACGATCTGCTTCAGATTGAGAAGCGCATCAGGGGCAGGGTCAAGCGCCAGATGGAGAAGAATCAGCGCGAGTATTATCTCAATGAGCAGATGAAGGCGATCCAAAAGGAGCTTGGTGAACTGGAAGAAGCTCCCAACGAGATAGAGGATCTGCAGAACCGGATACAAAAGGCCGGCATGCCGAAGGAAGCCAAGACCAAGGCCCAGTCTGAACTTAACAAGCTCAAGCTGATGTCCCCCATGTCCGCCGAAGCCACGGTAGTACGTAACTATATAGACACGCTGGTAAGCGTGCCCTGGAAAAAGCGAACCAAAATACGCAACGACCTCAAGACAGCAGAAGACGTTCTCGAAGCAGACCATTACGGGCTGCACAAGGTTAAGGAACGCATCATTGAATACCTGGCGGTGCAGCAGAGGGTTCGCAAGCTCAAGGGCCCCATACTCTGTCTCGTGGGACCGCCCGGCGTTGGGAAAACCTCAGTGGGTCAATCGATCGCTCATGCCACCAACCGCAAGTTTCTGCGGATGGCCCTGGGTGGCGTTAGAGACGAGGCGGAGATACGCGGTCACCGCCGGACCTACATCGGTGCACTCCCCGGGAAGATCATCCAGAATCTATCCAAGGTAGGCACCCGAAACCCCCTGTTTCTCCTGGATGAAATAGACAAAATGGCGATGGATTTCCGGGGCGATCCTGCGTCGGCATTGCTCGAGGTATTGGATCCGGAGCAGAACCACACCTTTGTTGATCATTATCTGGAAGTCGATTTCGATCTGTCGGAAATCATGTTTGTCGCCACTGCCAACACCATGAACATCCCACCGGCACTGCTCGATCGCATGGAAGTGATCCGGCTCTCCGGGTATACCGAAGACGAAAAGATCAACATAGCCATGCGCTATCTGGTGCCTAAACAGATAGAGAACAACGGCCTAAAGAAAAGCGAATTGCAGATACGTGAAAGTGCCATTCGAGATATTGTTCGTTATTACTCACGTGAGGCGGGCGTCAGAAATCTTGAACGCGAGATCTCCAAGATATGCAGAAAAGTGGTCAAGGAGATATTGTTAAAGGAGCAGGGGAAATGCATCACGATCACCCCCAAATCCCTGGAAAAATATTTGGGAGTCAAGCGCTTCCGTTACGGTGAAGTGGACGAGTTCGATCAGGTGGGACAGGTGACGGGTCTTGCCTGGACTGAAGTTGGCGGGGAACTGCTGAGCATCGAAGCTGCGCTGGTCCAGGGCAAGGGCAAACTGACCCACACGGGCCAACTGGGTGAAGTCATGCAGGAGTCCATACAGGCAGCCATGACCGTGGTTCGGAGCCGCGCCGACACTCTGGGGCTGCCAGAGGATTTTCACCAGAAGAACGACGTACACATCCATGTACCTGAAGGCGCAACACCGAAAGACGGACCCAGCGCCGGAATAGGCATGTGTACCTGCCTGGTCTCCGCCCTGACCCAGATTCCGGTGCGGGCGAATGTCGCCATGACAGGCGAAATCACGCTGCGGGGAGAGGTTTTGCCCATTGGCGGCCTCAAGGAAAAGCTGCTTGCGGCCCATCGAGGCGGTATCAAGACCGTGATCATACCGGAGGAGAACGAGAAGGATCTCGTAGAGATCCCCAAGAACATCAAGCAGAACCTGGATATCAGGCCTGTGCGATGGATAGACCAGGTGTTGGAGATAGCGCTTACCGAAGTACCCCAGCCCCGATCAAGGGAAGAGGGAGAAAGACCCGCGTCCAGTGCCAAGCCCAAGGTAACAACCCGCAAGAAAACCGTTAAAAAGGGCGGTGGATTAACCAGGCATTGATCGAGTGCAATGACAGGTCTATTTCGATAGGGTATGTTCGTTAAACACCGTTTCAGCGCGGTAGTCGTCACAAAATTGATTACCCGCAAGCAATTTTATCAACTGTGTCCTTGACACTATTTCATGGACGCTGGTATAAAAATGGCCCGTTTCCGGGTACGCAGCAGGTCGCGTGCTTGGCACTTAGACATAACCCGCAACAACTTTTTTTCACCAAAGGGGAGTATTACGATTTATGAACAAGACAGAATTGGTTGACCAGATGGCGGACACTGCGGACATCTCCAAAGCGGCGGCCAGTCGTGCTCTGGATGGCATGGTTGAAGCCATCACCAAGGCACTGAAAGACGGTGAGCAGGTATCGATAATCGGCTTTGGCTCCTTCACCGTTCGTGAAAGGGCTGCCCGGACCGGCAGAAACCCCCAAACCGGCGCGACCATTGCCATCAAGGCCTCGAGAAACCCCGCATTCAAAGCTGGAAAAGCGCTTAAAGATGCCGTAAACTAGCGCGCCTTTCTTGGGGCGCTTAGCTCAGCTGGGAGAGCATCGCCCTTACAAGGCGAGGGTCGCAGGTTCGATCCCTGCAGCGCCCACCAGAAATGGAGCGGTAGTTCAGATGGTTAGAATACCGGCCTGTCACGCCGGGGGTCGCGGGTTCGAGCCCCGTCCGCTCCGCCAATAATAGAGAAACAGCGGGGTATCTTTGGATACCCCGTTTTCATTTGTCATCGGAAAAATTCTGCGGGAAACACCATGCTTCAACAAATCAGGGAACGCGCCCAGGGTTGGATTGCCTGGTTTATCGTTATCCTAATCAGTATCCCCTTCGCACTGTGGGGCATACAGGAGTATCTGGGTGTTGGGTCGGAACAGGCTGTCGCCACGGTCAACGGACAGGAGATAACCGAAAGGGAGTTCGAGAGGGGATACAGGGAGTTCAGACAACGGCTGCGCCAGCAGTTGGGGGCAAACTATCGCCCCGAGCTTTTCGACGAAGCCAGGCTGCGTGAGGAGGTCCTCAATTCCATGATACGGAATCAGCTGATACTCCAGACCGCCGCGGACATGGGACTGAGCGCTGGGGATGACCTGGTGAGGGCGATGATCGTCAGCATCCCGGGTTTTTCAATCGCGGGGCGCTTCGATCAACAGGCTTACGAGCGGGGAGTCAGGTCACGCGGCCTCACGCCTGCAGGCTTCGAAGATCAGATCAGGCGCGCACTGGTGAGCGAACAGTTATCAAGGGGCATTGTCGCCTCTGAATTCACAACGGATGCGGAACTTGAGCGGCAGATAGCGCTGACTCGCCAGCAGCGTGAGTTGAAGTATGTGGCGGTCGAGTCAAAGCCGTTTCTGGGAAGCGCAGACGTGAGTGAAAGCGAGATCCGGGACTATTATGCATCAAACCAGGATCGTTTCGTTTTCCCGGAGCGCGTGAAGGTGGAGTATCTCGATCTCCAGATCGAAGATTTATCCAAGACACTCACGGCGGATGAAGAAAGCCTTCTCGGTTTTTACGAGCAACAGAAAAATGAGTACGTCACACCCGAACAAAGAAGGGCCAGCCACATCCTGATCATTGTGGAAGATGGCGCGAATGCGCAGGCTGAGGATGCTGCCAGACAGGCTGCGGATGCTGCGTTGGAAAGAATCAGGGCCGGTGAGGATTTCGCCGCAGTTGCGAGAGAGGTTTCCCAGGATCCGGGATCGTCGGATCAGGGAGGCGATCTCGGGTTCTTCGAGAAAGGCGTGATGGATCAGGCTTTCGAGGGCGTCGTTTTCGGCATGACGACGGATGAAGTCAGTGAGCCTGTCAGGAGTTCGTTCGGTTTTCACGTCATCAAGCTGACCACGATTCGCCCGGCCCAGGGAAAATCCTATGAAGAGGCAAAGGAAGCGATTCGCCAGGCATTCCTGAAAAGTGAGGCGGAGAGACTGTTTTACGAGTATGCGGAACGACTGAACGATCTGGCTTATGAGGATCCGGACAGCCTTCAACCCGCGGCCGAGGCCCTGGGAATGACCACCCGGACCAGTGACTGGCTGAGGCGGGCAGGAGGTGCGGATCTATTCGCCGCGCCCAAGGTCGTTGGTGCAGCGTTCAGCGACGACGTATTGAAAGACGGCCACAATAGCGAGGCGATCGAGATAGGGCCGGAGCGTATGGTGGTTCTCCGGGTCACTGAACACGAGGAGTCGACGATTCGCGCGATCGAGGATGTCCAGGCAGAAATCGAAGAGCAACTGAAGGCTGAAAGGGCCGGGGAAATGGCCCATAAAAGGGGCGAGGAACTGCTTGGCAGGTTGAAACAGGGAGAGAGCCTGCAGTCCCTGGCTGATGCCGAATCATTGACAGTCGTAACCAGCGGCCTTGTAGGCCGCAACGACAGGACTCTGCCACCTGTTCTGCTGCAGCATCTATTCAGGATGCCGCGACCCGCAGGGGACGAAAGCCAGTATGGCGGCACTGTGCTGGCCAACGGGGATTATGCCGTTATCGCCCTCGACAGTATCAGGGACGGTACGCTCGGGGAGGATGAAAACAAAGAAACCGAGAAGACGTTGAAGAATCTGCAGGAACGCTCGCGAGGCACTGCGTACTTCAACCATTTCATCGAAAATCAGCGAGGGAACGCCCAGATCGTCATTACCCGGCAGGAGCAGGAATAGGTTTTTGAGGTAATGGCACTTAATCTTAAGACCCAAAGCCACTACCATCCGGTTCTTCCCCTATCAAGCGGATAAACAACCGTAGGGCCGAATTCATTCGGCCAACAACACAATTACCATTGAAGACAGGGATGTCGCCATGTCCTGGGACGCCTTATGCAGCATCGGTCGAATGAATTCGACCCTACACCCGGCTCGAAACCACCGTCATCCCTGCCCTAGCCGGGATCTGATTATCAAACCAGTCCGAGAATGTGGTAGCCGGAATCCACGTAAAGGACATCGCCCGTGACGCCCGACGCGAGATCGGAGCAAAGGAAAGCTGCAGCGTTTCCAACCTCATTGATAGTCACGTTTCTGCGTAGCGGATTCTTTTTCTCGGCTTCCGACAACATCGACTTGAACCCGGCTATCCCGGACGCGGCCAGGGTACGAATGGGGCCTGCTGATACGGCATTGACCCGGGTGCCCTCAGGACCCAGGGAATCCGCCAGGTAGCGGACGTTTGCCTCCAGGCTCGCCTTGGCGACACCCATCACATTGTAGTTCGGGATCGTACGCACGGCGCCCAGGTAGGTCATGGTAAGCAGCGCGCCGCCACGGCCCTGCATCATTTCCCGGCCACCTTTGGCCAATGCAGCGAAGCTGTAGGAGCTGATGTCGTGGGCAATGGCGAATCCTTCACGGGTTACTGAATCCACGTAACCGCCTTCCAGTTCCTCCCGCGGGGCGAAGCCGATGGAGTGTACGATGCCATCCAGGCCGTCCCATTGCCCCCCCAGTGACCGGAACATATCGTCAATCTGCTGGTCAGACGCTACATCGAGAGGCAGTACGATTTCAGACCCTAGTTCTGCAGCCAGTTTTTCAACCCTGGGACGCAATTTCTCCGTCTGGTAGCCAAATGCCAGCTGCGCACCTTCCCGGCTCATTGCCCGGGCGGTGCCCCACGCGATGGATCGGTTGCTCGCAACGCCGGTGATAAGAATTCGCTTGTCTTGTAGAAAACCCATGAAGAAGCCTCACTGCGGTGCTCGATGAGGAGACGCTGATTTCATGCTCCCCAGTCGATGTGATAAAGAGCCATAAATTAACAGAAAATAGAAATAAAAACGCCCGTTGCGGTTAAAATGTTGCAATCATCGTCGTATCCTTGAGAGTCCATGGACCCAAACAGCAAGCAGAAACTGTCAGAAATAGCCCGGCTGCTTCCGCTGCTCGCAATCTGGCTGCTCAGTGCCTGCGGTGACGGGGCATGGAACAATCCTTATCCCAAGGCCGATAAAGGACGCAACATCCTCTACAGCTCCTTTACCGAACGCCCCAAGCACCTGGATCCGGTGCGGGCCTACAGCGCCAACGAGTACGCGTTTATCGCCCAGATCTATGAGCCCCTGCTCCAGTACCATTTTCTCAAGCGTCCCTATGAACTGATCCCGCTGGGGGCGGAGCAGGTCCCTTCGCCTGTGTTTCTGGACGTAAATGGTAACAGACTTCCCGATGATGCGGATCCAGGCCTTATCGCTTTCAGCGAGTACAAAATCAGCATCAAACCGGGCATGCGTTATCAGCCCCATCCCGCACTTGCCCAGAACGAGCAGGGCAGCTACATCTATCACCAGTTGGATCCGGGGTTTATTGAATCGGCCAATACACTCTCAAATTTCCCCAGGACCGGAACACGGGAAGTGACCGCGGCGGATTACGTTTACCAGATCAAGCGCCTGGCCTATCCCCGGCTCAATTCACCCATCGCTGGTGTCATGGGTGAATACATTCTGGGTTTTCCCGAGTTCGGCGCTGCGTCGACGGCAGCCTTCAAGCAGTTGCAGGCATCGGAGGATGGAGGTGAAAGCTGGCTGGATCTGCGCTCCATTGATCTTGAGGGGGTCGAGGTACTGGACGCTCATCGCTTTCGGGTCCGGCTGCGAGGCAAGTATCCCCAGTTTATCTATTGGCTGGCCATGCCGTTCTTCTCCCCCATGCCCTGGGAGGCAGAGGCCTTCTATTCCCAACCCGGACTGGAAAAACGCAACATCTCCCTGCATTGGTATCCACTGGGCAGCGGCCCTTTCATGCTGGAGGAGAACAATCCGAATCTGCGCATGGTGCTTGCAGTGAACCCCAATTTTCATGGAGAAACCTACCCGGACACAGGCGAACCCGGCGACAGGCAGGCGGGCCTTCTTGACGACGTGGGCAAGCCGCTTCCCTTTATCGATAAGGCATCCTACAGCCTGGAAAAAGAGTCCATACCCTACTGGAGCAAGTTTTTACAGGGCTACTACGACACCTCCAGCATCTCCTCCGACAGTTTTGATCAGGCGGTCCAGTTTTCCACCCAGGGGGATCTGGAGCTCACGGAGGTTATGGAGGAGAAAGGCATTAAACTGCAGACGGCGGTTACAACGTCGATTTTCTACATGGGATTCAACATGTCCGACCCCGTCGTGGGCGGGGATTTGGAGCGCAACCATCTGCTGCGTCAGGCCATTTCCATTGCCATGGACTACGAGGAGTACATCTCCATCTTCAACAACGGTCGTGGTGTGGCGGCCCAGGGCCCCATACCCCCGGGAATCTTCGGTAACCGGACCGGTGTCGAGGGCATCAATCATCAGGTTTACGAGGTACGGAACGGAAAGCCCAGGCGTAAGACCATCGAGTTCGCGAGGCGGGTGCTGGCCGAGGCGGGTTATCCAAATGGCGTTGACAGGGAAACGGGGAAACCCCTGATCCTCTATTATGACACCACGTCATCCGGGCCCGACGGGAAAGCCAGGTTGAACTGGATCCGCAAGCAGTTTGACAAGCTCGGCATTCAACTCGTAATCCGCTCCTCCGACTACAATCGATTTCAGGAAAAGATGCGCAAGGGCACGGGCCAGATTTTCATGTGGGGCTGGAACGCCGACTATCCCGACCCGGAAAACTTCCTGTTCATGCTTTACGGCCCCAACGGAAAAGTGAAGCATGGTGGTGAGAATGCGGCGAACTACAACAACCCGGAATTCGATGCCCTTTTCGTGCGCATGAAGAACATGGAGAACAGTCCCGAACGGCAGGAGATTATTGACCGGATGGTGGAGATCCTGCGTCGTGACGCACCCTGGGCCTGGGGATTCTTCCCTAAAGCGGTTTCACTGCATCACGACTGGTACAAAAACGTCAAACCCAATCTGATGGCAAACAACACGCTGAAGTACAAAAGGCTGGAACCCAACCTGCGAGACCGGCAGCGCAGGCAATGGAATCCTCCCGTGATATGGCCGATCGTTATAGTGACTGTCATCCTCGTGGTATCCACCATACCCGCAGTGCGCCTGTTTAGGAAACGTGAAAGGAGTGCGGCGAGATGACCGCCTATATCCTGCGCCGGATCATTTATGCGATGCCCATTCTGCTCGGCGTAAATATTCTCACTTTCGTGCTCTTCTTCGTGGTCAATTCTCCCGATGATATGGCAAGAATGAATCTGGGCATGAAGCGCGTTACGCCCGCGGCCGTAGAGAACTGGAAACATGAGAGGGGCTACGACCTGCCCCTGCTCTTCAATGAATCCGCGACCGGAACCGGACGCATAACGGAAACGATTTTTTTTCAGAAATCCCTGAAACTGTTCCGTTTCGACTTCGGCTCCTCGGACAGCGGCCGCGATATCGGTTATGACATCTCGCAGCGCATGTGGCCGAGCCTGGCGATTGCGGTGCCGGTGCTGCTGGTCGGCCTGCTGCTCAATATTACCTTTGCACTCTTGATCGCTTTCTTTCGCGCCACCTATATCGACTTCTGGGGCGTTGTGCTCTGTGTGATTCTGATGTCCATATCCGGGCTCTTCTACATCATCGGGGGACAGTATCTGGTCAGCAAACTGCTGCACCTGGTGCCCATCTCCGGATACGACACCGGACTGGGATCCGTCAAGTTCCTCATACTGCCTGTCATCATCGGGGTGATCGGCGGCATCGGGGCGGGGACCCGCTGGTATCGCACTCTGTTCCTGGAGGAAATCAACAAGGATTACGTCCGTACCGCGCGTGCCAAGGGCCTGTCGGAGACGGTCGTGCTGTTCCGGCACGTACTCAAGAATGCCATGATTCCGATCCTGACAGGCGTGGTCGTGGTATTGCCGCTGCTTTTCATGGGCAGCCTGATAACCGAATCCTTTTTCGGCATACCCGGGTTGGGAAGCTACACTATCGACGCTATCAACAGCCAGGACTTCGCCATTGTTCGCTCAATGGTGTTTCTCGGATCCGTGCTTTATATCCTTGGCCTGCTGTTGACCGATATCTCCTATACGCTGGTTGATCCGAGGGTTCGTCTTTCATGATCTCTCAGCTGGTCATACTCTGGACCGATGGGTTGGTTTTCCTGTTGCTCCTGGTTGTAATCCTTTTCGGAATCTACGCCTCACGCAAGGCTCATTTACGTGGCCCCTGGCGTCAGGTGGCGCGCAGTAGGGTGGGTATGGGCACACTGGTCGTGCTGAGCTTCTATCTGGTTGTCGCCTTGCTGGACTCTTTCCATTATCACCCGATCCTGGACAAGGCAGGGCAGGAAGAAGGTGCAACTGCCACGCAGTCCGTTGAGGTGATCAGCCTGTTTGACGGCCTGGTGGAGGGGCTTCGCGAACGTCAGGAAAAAACCTACTCTGCACCCCTTGCCACCCGGCTGTACGCGAAGGAGAACATTGAACTGCCCGATGGCCGGGTGGTGCGGGATTTTCCGCGGCTGGCCTATGGCGGTGCCCATCTGGCCGACCCGGAGACCGAATGGCTGCCAGACATTCTCAAGCTGAGTGCCGTCGGTATCATCAAAGGCCTGGTCGTGAGCCTCGCAGTCGCCAACCTCCTGATCATACTGTTAGCCATGCGTTCCCGGCGAAGTTTCGGAGCGCAGGGCAGAGCTGTCCTGCGCGGTGCCACGGAGATCCCGTGGAAAGTCGCTTTTCTCACCCTGGCATTCATGCTCGTACTCGTATTCTGGAGCGCTGAGCTGGCCGCCAAATATCATCTCCTGGGGACCGACAAGGTGGGTGAAGATGTGTATTACCAGGCATTGAAAAGCATCCGCACCGGCCTGCTCATAGGTACCCTGACCACGCTTGTGATGCTGCCCGCCGCGATCCTGCTGGGAATCATGGCGGGTTATTTTCGCGGATGGGTGGATGATGTTATCCAGTACAGCTATACCACGCTCAATTCCATCCCGGGCGTACTTCTGATCGCCGCTGCCATCCTGATGTTGCAGATCTACATGAGCAACCACGAATTCGACAGCTTGGTGGAGCGGGCGGACCTGCGCCTGCTGATTCTCGTGATCATCCTCGGGGTGACCAGTTGGACCGGGCTTTGCCGACTGCTTCGGGGCGAAACCCTGAAGCTGCGGGAGATGGATTATGTGCAGGCGGCCACGGCGTTCGGTGTCAGCAACCTGAAGATCATAACCCGGCATATCCTGCCCAATGTGCTTCACATTGTCCTGATCGCGGTGATACTGGATTTTTCCGGGCTGGTTCTGGCCGAAGCGGTGCTCTCCTACGTGAACATCGGCGTTGACCCTACCATGAACAGCTGGGGCAACATGATCAACAGCGCCCGCCTGGAGATGGCGCGGGAGCCCATCGTCTGGTGGTCGCTGGCTGCCGCCATGATCTTCATGTTCTCCCTGGTACTGGCGGCTAACCTGTTCTCAGATGTGGTTCGGGATGCATTCGATCCACGGCTCCGTGGAAGTCGCTAGTGGAACTAATGAACGACACACTGCTGCAAGTAAAAGGACTGAAGACCTGGCTGGGGGAGGGTGAAAACCCGGTTCGTGCAGTGGATGGCGTAGACTTCGAAATCCGTCGTGGGGAAACCTTTGCACTGCTCGGTGAATCGGGCTGCGGAAAATCCATGACGGCGCTTTCACTCATGCGCCTTCTGCCTCCGTCGGGCAGGATCATCCGGGGAGAGGCCTTTTTGGGGGAGACCAGCCTTTTCGATCTGGCCGAGAGGGACATGCGCAGGGAGCGGGGAGGGCGCATGGGCATGATCTTCCAGGAGCCCATGACCTCGCTGAACGCGGTGCGGACGATCGCCGACCAGATCGGGGAGTCGGTCAGATTGCATGATCCCGAAAACAGAAGCGATATCCGGTCCAGGGTGATTGAACTGCTTAAGGCGGTCGGTATACCGGATCCGGTGCGACGCCTGGACGAGTATCCTCATCAGCTGTCCGGCGGAATGAAACAGCGGGTGATGATCGCCATGGCGCTGGCGGGGCGTCCGGAGCTGTTGATCGCAGACGAACCCACAACCGCACTGGATGTCACCATACAGGCCCAGGTCCTGGCGCTTCTCAAGGACCTGCAACATCAGACGGGGATGGCGGTGCTCTTGATCACCCATGATCTGGGCGTGGTGTCCAATGTGGCAGACAGAGTGGCAGTGATGTACGCCGGCCAGCTCATCGAGCAGGCCACAACCGAGCGGTTTATCAGTTCACCCGCACACCCTTATAGCCAGAAACTTTTCCAATCCCTGCCCAACAGCGGGAAGCGGGGAGGCAGGCTGGCGGTCATCAAGGGTTCGGTACCCAAGCTGACCCAGGATTTTACCCAGTGCAGGTTCGTGGATCGCTGTGATCAATCAATGGATATCTGCAGCAGGTCAGAACCGGTTTGGAGAGAACACGGAGCCGGTGGAGGGGTTCGCTGCCATCTTGAGGACTATCCCGGCATACGTATCGATCAGCCTGCCAGGCCCGATTCGTCGGAAACCGAAGCAACGCGCGCACTGGAAGAACCGCTCATTGAAACCCGAGATCTCAAGATCCACTTCCCAATCCACAAGGGAGTCTTCAAAAGGGTCGTCGGGCATGTCAAGGCTGTGGACGGTGTGGACATTTCCATAGCACCCGGGCGCACATTGGCGCTGGTGGGGGAATCAGGTTGCGGCAAAACCACCGTGGGCAAGGGAATCCTGCAGTTGGTTCATCCAACCGGGGGAACTGTAAAGTTCGACGGCGAAGAACTCAGCAGGTTGAAAGGTAGTGCGTTGCGGCAGCTCCGCTCCCAGATGCAGATCATTTTTCAGGATCCGGTAGCCTCCATGAATCCCCGCATGCTGGTTGGAGACATCATTGCAGAGGGTATGCAGGCCCAGCGCATCGGTGGAACCGCCGCCGGTCGGCGCGGCAGGGTTCTCGAGCTGCTGGCGCATGTTGGCCTGCCCGCCGATGCGGCCGACCTCTACCCCAATGAGTTCTCAGGTGGTCAGCGGCAGCGCATATGTATCGCCCGGGCCCTCGCCGTGGAGCCCCGTTTTATCGTCTGTGACGAGCCCACCAGTGCACTGGACGTATCGGTGCAGGCCCAGATTCTCAATCTGTTAATGGACCTGCAGCAGGAGCACGGCATCTCCTACCTGTTCATCACGCACAATATCTCAGTGGTATCCTACCTGGCCCATGAAGTGGCGGTAATGTATCTGGGACGGATCGTGGAAAGGGGAACGGTGGAGGAGGTGCTTGGTTCACCGGCACACCCTTATACCCAGGCTCTGCTATCCGCCGTACCCGTGATAGACGGCGATTCCGAGCATGAAGTGATCAGACTCGAAGGGGATATGCCGTCGCCGGCCAATCCCCCCACAGGCTGCCATTTCCACCCGCGCTGCCCGCAGGCATTCGACGAGTGCCGGAAAGCCTATCCTGACAGTGCAGGCTTGAGCGACACCAGGAAAGTCAGCTGTTTCAACTATAGAAGTTGAATATGGCCAGGTAGCCTGTTTTGGCTTTTCCCCTGATTGAGTGGGTAAATCAACATTTCCGATGAAACCCATTCCACCCGTCAGCGGAACTGTAGGGTCGAATTCATTCGACCAACTCGCCCATAGATTCGAGTTTAATCAACCAGTGCAAATGATCAGGCATCACAAACCAAGCATGGTAATGATGGCTGTTGGCCGAATAAATTCGGCCCTACATCGGTAATCTTTCCCCTCGAGCAGGAGAAGAGCCGCTGTATTCCCAGATCAAAAACCCGAATCCGCTGTCTTGCTCCAGATAACCAGCTTCTGGCCGGGATAAATGGTGTCCTTGGTTGATATCCCGTTCCATTTTGCCAGGGACCGGTGGCTGACACGGTAGTTGCGCGCCAGAGTCCAGAGATTATCACCATTTCGTACCGTATGATCGATTCTGCTGGCACCCTGCGGCCCGGATTGCGGTGCAACCGTTGTGGCGGCGAAATAACTGGTGTTATCACGGGAAGCCACCGGAATCAGCAGGTATCTCCCTGCCCTGATGCGGCTGCTTTTGAGTTTGTTGGCCTGCTTTATTACACCAACGGTCGTCTGATGCCGACGGGCGATTACGGACAGGCTGTCGCCGCTCCTTATCTTGTATCGTTTCCATTGGATGCGTTGGTCGGGGTCAAGCCCGGACAGCTCTTCCATAAAACCCGGGATCTTATCTGTCGGCAAAGAGAGTTGGTGCGGTCCAAGCGGATCGGTCGCCCAACGGTTGAAGCCGGGATTGAGTTGACGCAGGTCCTCAAACGACATGTCAGCCATATCCGCTGCCAGAGTAAGGTCCAGCTGCGACTCAATATCAACCAGTCCGAAATAGGGTTGGTTGGGAACAGGGTCCAGAGCAATACCGTACTCCCCCGGACTGCCAATAACCTTCGCTGTGGCAAGCAACCTGGGTACATAGGAGCGCGTCTCCCTCGGCAACCTCAGCGACCAGAAATCGGTTGGCTTTCCCGCCTTCTTGTTTCTTCTGATGGCCCGTTTTACCTTCGCGGCCCCCGCATTGTAGGCGGCCAGTGCAAGTTCCCAATCGCCGTCGAAGCGGCCGGCGAGGTACTGCAGATAGTCTAGCGCCGCGTGTGTGGCAGCCACTACATCCTTGCGACCGTCATACCACCATGTCTGTTTCAGACCGTACATTCTTCCGGTTGCCGGCATGAACTGCCATATACCGGTGGCCCGCTTGGGAGATCGTGCAGTCGGACGGAAGGCACTCTCCACCATGGGCAACAGCGCCAGTTCTGCCGGCATATCTCTTTTCTCCACTTCTTCGACGATGAAATGGAGATAAGGCCGTGCACGCTGCTGAACCCGGTCGAGATATTTCTGATGGGACCCATACCACTGGATCTCGCTCTCGACCCTGCGGTTGTCAGGTATTGTCAGACGAAAACCCTGACGCATTCGCTCCCAAACATCGTCAACCTCCGCATCAGCCACCAATTCCTCATCGGGTGCCTGCTGTTCCTCCCCAAGCAGGGTGCCCTGCGAGGAGGGATAATAGGGGGTCGACTGCGGCTGGGATTCGGATTCGACGGAGGGTTGCTGCTCAGGTTCGGGGGCAACCTGGCTCTCCTGAATAGTCGCCTGACAGCCCATCTGAGCCGTAAGCAAAATCACCAACAGAAAAAGAAACTTGCGATTCTTTGCAGGCATCGGGTATCCAATCGAGTATGAAATTTTATCTGTTCTTGTCAGAAGTATCGGCAGCTTTGACGAACTCCTGGAGGAATATACGCAAACAGTGGTGCCAATACCAGAAAACGTGAACCAATTCCTGTTTGTGAATGCTCTATTTCTTATTTCGTACGGAGTGATAACATGGCGACCTGACAGGCTTTTCAGGTAAATTCATGGAGAAAACCGAGCCCCTCCAATTGGAATCGGCCGTTGATAACGATCTGAAACAATGGTTTTCAACGCCTCTGGGTTCCATGCTTCTCGATCAGGAGTCGGAGGCCCTGAAATCGGCGTTGTCCGGCGTTTTCGGGCACTACCTGGTCCAAGTAGGTTTTCCCGACCTCGAGAAAGAGTCCATCGCTTACGACTCCCTGAAGTTTCACGTTTTAGCGGCACCTGGCACCCCGGATCGCGAACGATCCAGGTGGATTCGCACCGATCCTTCAAGGCTGCCTATAGCCACTGACAGCATCGATGCAGTTCTTATACAACATACCTTGGATTTTTACCCGCATCAGGTGCTGCGTGAGGCGGACAGGATCTTGATTCCCGAGGGACGCCTCATCATTCTGGGTTTCAATCCCTGGAGCCTGTGGGGGCTATGGCGTATATTTCGCCGACGCAGCGGCAGGGTTCCCTGGTGCGGCAGGTTTCTTTCTCTGGGCCGGGTTACCGACTGGCTGTCATTATTGGGGTTCGATGTGGAAACGACCGATTCTCTTATGTTTCGACCACCCTTGCGTCACAAGGGCCTGATGAACAGGTTCGCCATCATGGAACGCCTGGGAGCCCGCTGGTGGCCGATCATGTCCGGTGTATACCTGCTG
This sequence comes from Chromatiales bacterium, assembly GCA_030145425.1. Classification (GTDB taxonomy): domain Bacteria; phylum Pseudomonadota; class Gammaproteobacteria; order Chromatiales; family Chromatiaceae; genus JAHEHQ01. The sequence continues at coordinate 25,236 of JAQYVO010000229.1, forward strand.
GTTGCCGTGAAACGGGTCTCGACCCTGACTCCCCTGAAACCGGGATGGAAACTGCCCACAGGTATTCTCGGGGGGCGGGCCATTGAACCCACTACCAGGAACGGGCGTGGCTGAGCGGGTCCAGATATTCACCGATGGAGCCTGCAGGGGCAACCCCGGCCCGGGTGGTTGGGGTGCGCTACTGAGCTATAAAGGGACTGAGAAGGAGCTATATGGCGGTGAGCTGATGACCACAAATAACCGCATGGAGCTGATGGCGGTCATAAAGGCCCTGGAGGCCCTGACGAAAACGGCGCAGGTCATGGTGACGACCGATTCGCAGTACGTGAAAAAAGGAATCAGCGAATGGATAAAGAACTGGAAGCGCAACGGCTGGAAAACGGCCAGCAAGAAACCGGTGAAGAATGCTGACCTCTGGGAGCACCTGGATGACCTGGTAAACAGGAACGATGTGACATGGGCCTGGGTCAAGGGCCACAGCGGACATCCCGAAAATGAACGGGTTGACGCGCTGGCCAACAAGGGCCTTGAAAGTATCCTGTAATCCCAGCAAGGACTGTTAATACTTATGCGCCAGATTGTACTCGATACCGAAACCACGGGATTGGAGCCGGAGCAGGGCCACCGCATCATTGAAATCGGCTGCGTGGAGATGATCGAGCGTCGTCTTACCGGAAATAATTTTCATCAGTACCTGCAGCCTGACAGAGAGATCGATCCGGCCGCCGTCGAGATTCACGGAATCACCAATGAGTTTCTGGCGGACAAGCCGCAGTTTGGTGATCTGGTCGATGATTTCATTTCATACATCCGCGGCGCGGAACTGATCATTCACAATGCACCCTTCGACACGGCCTTTATCAATCGAGAGCTAAAGCTGCTGGGCAAGGGTTTGCCGGAACTGTCGGAGCACTGCAGTATCACCGACACGCTGGTACTGGCCAAGAAGATGCATCCGGGGCAGCGCAACAGCCTGGATGCACTTTGCAAGCGCTACCAGATCGACAACAGTCACAGGGAATTTCACGGCGCGTTGTTGGACGCGGAGATCCTGGCGGACGTCTACCTCACCATGACCGGGGGGCAGACAACCCTTTCCCTGGACGCGCTGAGTGGGGCGGATGGGGCCAATGGGGTTTCCGGGATTCGGCGTCTTGAGGCAACCCGCCCGCCATTGTGTATCGTCCGGGCAAGTCCGGATGAACTGGAACTGCACGAGGCCCGCCTGGATGCCATCGATAAATCCAGTGGGGGGAATTGCGTGTGGAAAAGACCCGGACCGGGGCCGGGACTAGATTGATGG
>JAQYVO010000002.1 GCA_030145425.1 Chromatiales bacterium
CCGGCGAAAGGCTCTGGGTGTTCCGGGACCGCCGCTCGGGGGAGTGGTATCTGCACGGGCTGTTCGACTGATGGAGGGCTACGCCGAACTCCACTGCCTCAGCAACTTCAGCTTCCTGCGGGGCGCATCCCATCCGGAGGAACTGGTGGCACGGGCCCACGCCCTCGGTTACTCGGCCCTGGCAATCACCGACGAATGCTCGGTCTCCGGTGTGGTGCGGGCCCATGAAAAGGCCCGGGAGCTGGGGTTCGAACTCATCGTCGGCACCGAGCTGCGGCTGGCCGACGGACCGCATGTGGTCCTGCTGGCCACCGACCGGACCGGTTACGGGCAGCTCTGCCGGCTGATCACCCGGGGACGACGTAGTGCCGCCAAGGGCAGCTATATCCTGCATCGCCGGGATCTGCGGGAAAACCTGTCCCACTGCCTGGCCCTGCTACTGCCAAACTTCCGGGAGGACCCGGAGCAGGTCAACTGGTTTGCCGAGGCATTCCCCGGGCAGGGCTGGCTGGCCGTGGAACTGCTGCGTGACGGCCGGGATGCCGGGCGCCTGGAACAGACCGCTGCATGGGCCGACAGATACGGCCTGCCGCGGGTCGCCACCGGCGGTGTCCGAATGCACCTGCGCGGCCGTCGCGCCCTGGGGGACCTGCTCACGGCCATCCGCCTGAACCGGCCGGTGGCACGCCTGGGTCACGCCCGCCTCTCCAACGGTGAACGGCACCTGCGCCGCCTGGACGACCTGGCCGCGCTCTACCCCGTCGAACTGCTGGACGAGACCCTGCGTTTGGCACGGCGTTGCCGCTTTTCCCTGGACGAAGTGGCCTACCAATACCCGGACGACGTCACCCCGCCCGGCACCACGCCCCATGCCTGGCTGCGTCAGCTGACGGAACAGGGCATCGGGGAACGGTGGCCGCAAGGTTGCTCCGGAAAGGTGCGAGAACAAATTGAACACGAGCTGGCCTTGATTGCCGAGCTTGGCTACGAGCCCTATTTCCTCACCGTCTGGGACATCGTCCGCCACGCCCGGGCACAGGGGATCCTCTGCCAGGGCCGGGGCTCGGCGGCCAATTCCGCGGTCTGCTACTGCCTGGGCATCACGGAGGTCGACCCCTCGCGCATGAACCTGCTGTTCGAACGCTTCATCTCCAGGGAGCGCAATGAGCCGCCGGACATCGACGTGGATTTCGAGCACGAACGACGCGAGGAGGTGATCCAGTACATCTATGGGAAATACGGCCGTGAGCGGGCGGCGCTGGCCGCCACCGTTATTACCTATCGCACTAAGAGCGCCCTGCGGGATGCGGGCAAGGCCCTGGGCCTGTCACCGGAGCAGATCAAGGCCCTGATCGCCGCCGTTTCGGGATGGCGCCGGAGCGGTGGGATCCGGCCGGATGCCCTGGTCGAGGCGGGCTTCTCCCCGGACAACCCGGTGATCCGGCGGCTGGTGGTCCTGTGCGACCAGCTGCGCGGCTTTCCCCGCCACCTGTCCCAGCACGTCGGCGGTTTCGTCATCGCCCAGGGGCGTCTCGACGAGCTTGTGCCGGTGGAAAACGCCAGCATGCCGGAGCGTACCATCATCCAGTGGGAGAAGAACGACCTGGAGACCCTGGGCCTGCTTAAGGTCGACATCCTGGGCCTGGGCATGCTCTCGGCCATAAGGCGCGCCTTCGGCCTGATCGAGGGGTTCCGCGGCAGGCACTGGACCCTGGCCGGCCTGCCGGCCGAGGACCCGGCGGTCTACGGGATGATCCAGAAGGCCGACACCGTCGGCGTGTTCCAGATCGAGTCCCGCGCCCAGATGTCCATGCTGCCGAGGCTGCGCCCGGAAAACTTCTACGACCTGGTGATCGAAGTGGCGATCGTGCGGCCCGGCCCCATCCAGGGCGACATGGTGCACCCCTACCTGCGCCGGCGCCGGGGCGACGAGCCCGTGGTCTACCCCTCGGAGGCGGTGCGCGAAGTCCTGGGTCGCACCCTCGGGGTGCCGATCTTCCAGGAGCAGGTGATCAAGCTGGCCATCGTGGCGGCCGGGTTCACCCCGGGGGATGCCGATAGGCTGCGACGCGCCATGGCTGCCTGGAAACGGCGCGGCGGGCTGGAACCCCACCGGCTGAAACTCATGGAGGGGATGCACGAAAGGGGCTACGAGCCGGAATTCGCCGAGCGCATCTATCGCCAGATCCTGGGGTTCGGGGAATACGGTTTCCCGGAATCCCACGCCGCCAGCTTCGCCCTGTTGGTCTACGCCTCGGCCTGGCTGAAGCACCACGAACCCGCCGCCTTCTGCGCCGCCCTCCTCAACAGCCAGCCCATGGGCTTTTATCAGCCGGCCCAGCTGGTACGCGATGCCCGGGAGCACGGCGTCGAGGTACGCCCCGTGGTCGTCAGCCAGAGCGATTGGGACTGCACCCTGGAGGCCGACAGAGAGGGAAAGGCAGCCCTGCGCCTGGGACTGCGGCTGGTCCATGGCCTCTCCCGTAAGGGGGCGGAGCGACTGGTTGCGGCCAGGCACGACCAACCCTTCCGGAATCTGGACGACATGGCGCACCGGGCCGGGCTGGACCGGGGCGACCTGAAAGCCCTGGCGGCGGCCGATGCGCTGCTGGGCCTGTCCGGCCACCGGCACCAGGCCAGCTGGGAGGTGGCGGGCATCGAACCGGAGCTGCCGCTGCTGGCTGAAACCAATATCCCCGAACGACAACCGAAACTGTCGCCACCGGAACCGGGCCGGGCGGTGTTGGCCGACTACGCCCACACCGGCCTGAGCCTGCGCAGCCACCCCCTGGCCCTGCTGCGCAGCGACCTGAGACGGCATCGTTTTCTCTCGGCCCGGGAGATATCACAGCACCCCGACGGACGCCGGGTGCGGGCCGCCGGCCTGGTGCTGATCCGCCAGCGTCCGGGCAACGGCAACGCCGTATTCATCACCCTGGAAGACGAAACCGGCAGCCTCAACCTGGTGGTCTGGCGCGACCTCGCCGAACGCCAGCGACGAACCCTGCTCAGCGCCAAACTGCTCGGCGTGTCAGCAAAAATCCAGCGCGCCGGGGGGGTCCAGCACCTGATCTGCCATAAGCTGGAGGACCATACGAATCTGCTGGGCGGCCTGCGGGTGAGGTCGCGGGATTTTCATTGAGATGAGAAGTCATACAGACCTTTGTTCGATCCAAGCTGGACCCCACATGAATCTGTAAAACCACCCACTGCACCTGATATTTTGGCCAACTGGATCCGATTAATGAATAATGCCCTCTGTCCGATAAAGGGTGATATCTCTTTTATCTGTCTCAATAACGAAAAATCAGGAAGTGAGTAATGACTAACGACACAAACGTAAAGTGGCACGAGCATCAGGTTTCCCGCGAAAAAAGAGAATCTCTTAACGGGCACAAGGGTTGCGTAATCTGGTTTACCGGCCTGAGCGGGTCGGGGAAGAGCACCGTGGCAAATGCAATGGACCACAAACTGTACGAACACGGGATTCACAGTGCGGTTCTCGACGGGGACAATGTGCGCCATACCCTGAATGCAGGACCGGGAATGCTGAAAGAGGCCCATGACCAGGCCTTCGCCGAGCGCTTCGGGCTGGGCTTTTCGGCAATCGACAGGGAGGAGAATATCCGCCGCATCGGCGCAGTCTCCCAGCTGTTCTGCGAGGCCGGAATCATAGCGCTCACCGCTTTCATCAGCCCCTATCGCGTCGACCGGGACCGGGTGCGCAACAGTCTCGGGGCCGGGGAATTTATCGAGGTGTTTGTGGATACGCCCATCGAGGTGTGTGAAACCAGGGATCCCAAGGGCCTATACGTCAAGGCAAGGGCCGGGCTGATCAAGGGTTTTACCGGAATCGATGATCCCTACGAAGCGCCGGAGTCCCCGGAAATTACCCTTTCAGCCGCGGAAATGACGCCTGACCAGTTGGCTGACGAGGTGATCGCATATCTCGAGCAGCGGGGAATCTGCACGGTTACACAGCCGGAACGCACCAGTCAGATCGGTTGAGTACAGGCCAGTCTTTCCAAACCCATCCGTTATCAAACCAAGCTGATGCTATACAACGTGGGCGGTTGCCGGTTTTCGGACTTCGTGCGTATCAGCGTACCTCAGACCCTGCTGTTGGGGTTGATGACCATCGGGCTGGTGCCGTTGATCTGGGAATTCTGACGGA
>JAQYVO010000018.1 GCA_030145425.1 Chromatiales bacterium
GGTAAGCCGATTCCAACCGGCACCGTAGGGTCGAACTCATTCGACCAGTGTTCGAGGAGCAGGATGACCTGCTTGTCTCCAAGGATAACGATGGGAGTTGGCCGAATAAATTCGGCCCTACAAGGGTAAGCCGACTCCAACCGGCACCGTAGGGTCGAATTCATTCGACCAATGCTAAGTGATGGCGCTTGGCCGGATGAATTCGGCCCTACAGCAGCAGTCTAACCACTTGATCAGAGGAAGAGCCCACTAGATTACTGGTCGAAATAGTCCTTTAGGAACGTTTCAAATGAAACCTCATCGGACGCCTCAAGTTCAGCCTGCCGGACCAGGGACGACTCAGCTTCCTGCTGAAACAGATTTTCCCGCTGCGGATCGGGGGTAAGCGACGAAAAATAGCCGTGATGTCGTTGCGACAATCTTTTTGCGAAGTGGTAAAAGCCTTCGCCCCTTTCCCTCATCTCCTGCAGCATTCGGGCCGAGGGTGTCAGATCCGAATCCGCGATGAGCTCCCGCTGCCGTTTCAGCGAATCCCCAAAAGGTGTCCCGGATTCACCGTCGTCCAGCAGATCGCACACGGCTGAAATTGGCTCGCACAGTTCGCTCGCCCAGTCACGAAGGCGCAGCTCACGGCCATGTCGCAGCAGATAGAGTGAAGGATCCCGCCCGCGATGGGCAACACCACCCATGTTCTGGTCTATGTCACGCTGTTCCTGAACGCTGATGGGGGGGCTGTCCTGTAACAGGCAGAAGAGCATGAAGGCTTCGAGGAAACGGAGCTGTTCCTCGCTCACCCCAAGGGGATGATATGCATTAACATCCAGCGATCGCAATTCCACATAGCGGATGCCCCGCCGCTGCAACGCGAGCACAGGTTTCTCCAGTCCCTCCAGAATCTGCTTGGGACGAACGGTACTGTAGTATTCGTTCTCGATCTGCAGGATATTGGCATTGAGTTGCCGATATTCTCCGTCTGCTACCACGCCGATGCGCTCCCAGATCGGGCTGGGCGTCTCAATGGCCCGGCTCAGGCTCCCGACGTAGCTTTCCAGATTGTCATAACTCGCATTGATGCCCACACCTTTTTCCCTGCTGTTCGTGTACCCGATATCCCCCAGGCGTAACGATGTTGCATAGGGTTCGTAATAGGTGTTGGCATCAAACTCCTGGAGGGTGGTCGGTTGTCCGCCCATGAACGATTTGCATACCGCGGGCGAAGCCCCAAACAGATAAGGTATCAGCCAGCCGTATCGCTGAAGATTTCGAATCAGGGCCAGGTAGCCACCGTCCTTGATTTGCCGAAGCGGACGCTGCTCCCCCTCCAGATCATGGAATACCGGCCAGAACGCCTCCTTGACGGAGTAATTGTAATGGACCCCCGCGATCACCTGCATCACCCGGCCGTAGCGATATCCGAGCCCGCGCCGGTAAACCGTTTTCATGACCCCCGCATTGGAGGGGCCATACTGAGCGACGGGTATACTTGCACCCCCGGCCAAGACACAGGGCATACTTGTAGCCCAGAAGATCTCCTCATCAAGGTGATCGTATACGAACTTCTGGGCATCCCGCAGATATCCCAGGGCATCAGCGATATCTGAATACGGGGGTGTTATGAACTCGGTCAGGGCCTCGGAGTAATCGGTCGTGATGCTGGAATGGGTCAGGGCCGAACCCAGAACCGCCGGGTGAGGCGTCTGCGCGATCCCCCCATCCGGCGAAACCCGGAGGCTCTCCTTTTCCAGGCCCTTGCATCCCCCGCGCAGCAGATCGGACTGCCCCGCGCTTAAGAACGCGGACAAACGTTTTTCAAAAGACTGGTACAAATTTCGAGAGGTTCCTTTACCGAAGCGAAATCCAGATCCGGTATCTGCAGGTATGCGTTCCGCGCAACATGCGTTCTGCCTGGTCTAGGAGCCTGTCGGATTTAGGTGATCGTAGCGAGGGAAAGCCATTTTGAGTCAGATTTTTCGATCGATTGAGGCGAATAGTTATTCATATTTAACGAAATCGATCGGGAAATCTGGCCAAAATAGCTTTTCCGCAGTAGATTCATCCTAAGTCCGACAGGCTCCTACATGTGACGGGATTATAACCCAGGTGGCATGGTTTTCAGTGGTTATGGCTGGTTCCCCTTGCCATACGACCGTCATTTTTGTGTCCCGTTAAGCAGAATCTATTTCTCCTCTCTGTTAAAGTTTTTGGGATAATGTTCCGAATTAATGTTGTATACCGGACATTTCGTTAAGGGGACCCAGTATGGGATTCCTCTGACAGCCGACCCATTGAATAGGTTCGAAGCCCCGGGGTAACCCCGTACAAACCGACACCGGTCAAGACCAGAATGCTAAAAAGACTCTTTATCCTTATCAGCCTGTTTCCCGCAATCGTCTTTGCTTCTGAGGCTATGGACGATGTGCTTAGAATCGCCATGGCGGCGCCCTCTGACACTTCGGAAACGGACGGGGCCTCATACCTTCGGGACCAGTTGAACCCCAAGAGATTGAAGCTAAAGTCCGAAGCGGCCATCGTGGCGGACCGATTCGGCAACGAGGTCTACGCGAAACGGGGGGACGAATCACGGCCCGTCGCGTCTATTACCAAGCTGATGACCGCCATGGTAATCCTGGATTCCCCCGTTTCCCTGCAGGAATCCATCACGATCACCAAGGAAGACCGGGATCTTGTACGCCTCACCGGTTCGCGTCTCAAGTACGGCGCCACCCTGACCCGCGAGCAGTTGGTGCGCCTGGCACTGATGTCATCGGAGAATCGCGCCGCCAGCGCACTGGCACGCACTTTCCCGGGCGGCAGAGAGGCATTCATCCGGGAAATGAACCGCAAGGCAAGAGACCTGGGGATGAATCAGAGCCGGTTCGCGGACCCTGCCGGTCTGGAAGCCGGCAATGTGGCATCGGCAAGGGATCTCGTGAGGCTGGTCAAGGCGGCCCGGCAATATCCGCTGATCCGTGAAGCCACCACGACCAGGACCACCAGAGTTCATCCCTACAGGGATCGCGGCCCTCTGAACTACCACAACACCAACCGGTTGCTGAAAAGTGACGTTTGGGAGATCGGACTCAGCAAGACCGGCTATATCAACGAATCGGGACGTTGCCTGGTGATGTGGGCCGACATCGAGGGGGAACCCATCGTAATCGTACTGCTTGATTCCTTCGGTAAACTGACCCCTTTCGGCGATTCGAACCGGATTCGCAAGTGGATTGAGGGGAGTACAAAGGGTTGACGACCTCTCCTCTGTAAGGAGGGCCTTAGTTCACTGCACCATCACGGATCGCCGGTCGCCCTCGATATAATCGGCTAAAATACGTGCCACTTCGTTGAGCATTATCCCGGACACGTTTTCGTCATCCGACTCGCCGTCCTCGCTCTTGTCCTTGTCCTTGTCTTCATCATTTTCGCTCAGGGGTGGCAGACCCTGGGCCGACCTGAAATTATTCTTTTGCTCCTTGCGCCGGGCCTCCTGCCCATCCCACTCTTTCTTACGGCTGGTCTCCAAAAGCGAAACGCTGTCTTTTTCCCGTATTTCCAGGATCATTTTTTCCTGTTCCGCGAGATACTTGAAACCCGGATCATGCTCAATTCTCTCGAGGTGCCGATCCCGGTACTTTCCAATGGCATAGCTCCCCTCGGGATTATAGTTTGTGGCGGCTATCCTGGCCCAGGGCAGCGCGTTGTCCAGGCCCCGTTCGCCATGTTCCGCGGCACCCGTTGCCGAGGGGAACTCTATATCCGGCACCACGCCCTTGAACTGGGTACTGCCCCCGTTGACTCTGAAGAACTGCGCCATGGTGAGACGCAGACGCCCGAGCCCGTCATTTCCTCCCTGCACGAACCGTCCCAGGTCAACCAGTGTCTGAACCGTTCCCTTGCCGAATGTGGGTTCGCCGATGATGACGCCGCGCCTGTAGTCCTGTATGGCGCCGGCAAAGATCTCGGAGGCCGAAGCGCTGTTACGGTCCACAAGCACCGCCAGCGGACCGCTGTACACCACCTCTGGATCCGGATCCAACTCCACTTCGATATCTCCGGTCGCATCCCTTACCTGCACCACGGGCCCTGAGGGAATAAAAAGTCCGGTGAGTTCCGTAGCCTCTATCAGGGAACCGCCGCCGTTTTGGCGCAGATCGATAATCACGCCATCCACACCCTCCGCGATGAGTTCCTCAAGCAGCTTGCGTACGTCCCGCGTGGTGCTTCGAAAGTCCTTGTCTCCCTTGGACTGCCCCCGGAAGTCACGATAGAAGGCGGGAAGATCGATGACACCGATACGAACCGGGCCCATACCGTCCAAGCCCTCGATAACCGATTTCTTCGCTGCCTGATCCTCGAGATTGATCTTGTTTCGGACCAGTTTTATGTCCTTTGTGGGACCTTCGCTGCCGCTGTTCTCCGGAAGCAGCCGCAGCTTGATTACGGTGCCCTTGGGACCTCGAATCATGTCCACGACGTCCTGCAGCCGCATGCCGACCACATCCACGACCTCTCCGGTCAAGCCCTGACCGACACCGACGATTCGGTCACCCGACTTGATCTGACCGCTCATGGCCGCCGGCCCCCCGGCTACGGTCCGCATCACTTCCGTGTACTCGTTGACGTTGCGCAGCACCGCACCTATGCCTTCCAGCGAAAGGCGCATGCTGATATCAAAATTTTCCGACACCCTGGGTGACATGTAGGAGGTGTGGGGTTCCAGGCTCTGGGTGTAGGCGTTGATGAAGGTCTGATAGACATCATTGGAAACCAGTTGATGGGTGCGGCGCCGGATCCCTTCGTAACGTTTCTCAAGGGTGGTCCTGATCTCTTTCTCCTGCTTGCCGCTAAAACGCAGACTGAGGGTGTCGTTCTTGATCCGTCTGCGCCAGAGGTCATCCAGTTCCGCCTGATTGCCCGCCCATGCGGCCTCGCTCCGGTCAAAACGGTAGTCTTCACTGATCTGGAAATCGAAAGGCTCTTTCAACCGTTTCAGTGCAAATGCGATACGCTCATCGATGCGCTTGAGATAGACCTTGAAGATCCCAAAGGCCGGATCCAGACGTGCCATTCTGAGTGCGTCGTCCAGACGCTCTTCGTAGACGGAAAAGCGGTCTATGTCCTGCTGGGTGAAGAAACTCTTGTTAGGATCGAGAGATTCCAGATACCGTTCAAGTATGGCCTTGGACATGTCGTTGTCCAGACGATGCTCTTTGTAATGGTACTTGTCGATCACCCTTAGGATAATCAGGGTTGCCTGGCGTTGTTCCCGGGTTGGCTCCAGTTCATCCAGAGACACCTGAGACACTTTCGACCAGGCAATACCCGAACAGCCGATGGACAGAGCAACGAGTATCAAGAATTTTCTAAGCTTCATAAAATGTAATCCTGACGGGAACTCTTATAGGACCGGCAAAACCCCGTTTCGTTTCGGACGTTCTCCAAAGTCTAACACGCCGCTTTGGGATACCTCTGCCCTGCCGCCCTTAAGGTAACTCGGGGTGCAGCCCTGTGACAAGATCCTTAAATTCCTCTTCATCCGCACCTATGTAACCATGACGTATAAGAAAATCGATGATTACCAGGTTACAGTTAAGCTTGAATTCATCTGTATCCCTGACTGTTTTTATGACTCTTTCTAGCGACCAGAGATAGAATTCCTCCACTTCTCCGTCAGTGCATACAGGTTCGAAATCACCGGGAAGTTCCAGATCGTAGCAGTAAATCGTGTCCGGCTTCAGGCCCTTATCTGTTTCCGCAACATAGGTGACGGTCCCGGTAAAAACCGCACCTAGCGCCATATTTTCCGGTATACCCGCCTCTTCCCAGCACTCCTTGACCAGGTTCTTTTCCAGGCTGATTTTCCACGGCAGCCCCCCTGCCACCAGCTGGTCCAGCTTGCCGGGAAACCGTATCCGGTCGGCCGCCCGGCGGGCAACCCAAATCCTGATCCCATCACCGTCCCGTACAAAAGCGTTGATGTGCTGGCCGAACGCCCGGACGCCGAAAAAAGGCACCGCCGCACGATCGATCAGCAGCATCTGCCGGTCCCTTTCATCCGGGGTAACCGGAAACAATTCCCCCAGTAACGGGCTCATCAACCCCTGTGCTGCCATCTCCCCAAGCACCCCGGCCAGAGGCCTGCTGCGTGCCTCGACTTCACCCGGGGGCGTTGCCAATCTCAGCAGGCCCGGCTGCAATTCCATCACCTCATGCCAGCGGGCCAGCTGCCTGGCAAAATCGGGACGAACCCAACCCACCGTCTGACCGTCGATGACAAAGGGAATGTACTTCCCGGGATCGTGGTTGTTACATGCCCTGATATGGTCTGAAAACACCATTGGTACCTTAGAATTCGAATCTCATACAAAAAAACAAAGAATTTCCCTGTGGGAGCGGTTCCAGCTTTCCCGGGTTTGGGCGCATCTCGCTGCTCAGTTGAACACCAGTTCCGCATCGACGACCCTGGCACCGAATTTTTTCAGCCGGCCGCTGCTCACAATACCGGTGATGGGTGTTTGGAAACTCGCCCGCTCTCCGGGGCGCAGCGCCCGGTCGAGTCGATGAGAACTGCCCCGGTAGATCTGGCCTGATGCATCAAGCCTCCCGTAAAGGACCACCAGATTCTTGACCGTTGCGGCGGTGCCGTTCGAGACCTGCACCAGCAGACGCCCACTGGCGTCTCGGGCCACCCGCGCCTGCAGATAACGCTCCGGACTGCGGGAAAGCTCGATTTGCATTAACTCCCGCTTTGCCGCTTTTCCGGTCTTGGAGTTGGATTCCGCCGCAATCCCGAAATGCTTCAACGCGGTTTGGCGATCCTCCCGGTCTCGGGCTATAAGACCCAGCCCGTAATGGGCCTGGGCGGTTGGGAGGAGACTGACGCTGCGCTGCAGATCCGATTCGGCACCGTCTGCGGCGCCGAGTTCCTGCCTGACCAATCCACGCTGCAGATAGTACAGGAAATAGCCGTCATTCCGGACCACCGCCTGGTCGTATGCCGCACCGGCCTCCGCCAGTTTTCCCTGCCGGGCCAGGGCATCACCCCGCAGGCTGTAGAAAAGTGCTTCCCTGGGTTCAATGGCGATCGCCTTACCGGCCAGTTTCAGCGCTTGTGCCGGCTGTTTCTCAACCAGTGAACGTCCTTTGTCATAGGCTTCATAGGCGGCCCTGCTTTTACGCAGCCCCGCCATCGTCCGACGATAATCCTCAGTACCCAGCCGCCCCCCGCCGCCTCCCAGACCGGCCAGCGTCTCGAGGTTCTCCTCCACTCTCTCCCGGGATGGCGGATGGCTGGCAAAGAGACCGTTCAGCCAGTTTTCGTTGCGGTCCTCGGCAAGCCTGACAAAGGTCTCCTGTAGATCCACCGCGGCCCTGGGATCGTAACCGGCCCGTTGCATGTAGATCATTCCATAGTAGTCGGACTCGAGCTCCGCATCCCTTGAGTAGCGCTGGTTCAACAGGTTTGCACCCACGGCGGCCGCCCCTACCGCAAGTCCCCCGTAACTGCTGTTTCCGGCCATCGAACCGGCCACCTCCAGCGCACCTTGCAACAGCACCTCCCGTTCAATGCCTTGGGCGGTGTGGCGCGCTGCGGCATGCACCACCTCGTGTCCCAGTACAGCAGCCAGTTCCGCTTCATTATCAAGCTCCAGCAGGAGCCCCCTGTTGACCGCGATCTTGCCTCCCGGCAGGGCCCAGGCATTCGGGGCGGAATCGTTAAGGATGGCGAATTCGTAGGGAAGCCGGCGGTCGCTGACCTCTGCCACCTTTGCCCCCACCCGTTTAACGTAACGGGTCAGCACCGGGTCCAGGATGTAGTCTCCACCCTGCATCTGCCGGCTGGGCGAATACTGCTCCCGGCCTATCTGCAGCTCCGAAGACTCTGAGATCATCCCCAGCTCACTCTCACCGGTCACCGGGTTCGTGGCGCAACCCGCCAGCAGAAGCAGCCCAAAGGGTAAGAGAAACAAATAGGGCATCATCATCCGGCTCCTCGGGGTGATGGGTCGCTGATTAAGGTGCAGAGTTATGATTTCACGCATCCCGCCCCTCCTGTTTCACCTCCTCCCACAGCCGCTCCAGGGCGTCGGTATCGAGATCCTGCACTGAACGCCCACGGCGGTGTGCAAGGGCCTCCATTTCCCGAAAACGGCCTTCGAATTTTTCGTTGGCCTGCCTCAAAGAGGATTCGGCATCCACTGCGAGGTGCCGGGCGAGGTTGACACAGCTGAAAAGCAGGTCGCCCACTTCATCCTGCAGTCTCGACGGTTCCGCCCCTGATGCCAGCTCCTCCTCGATTTCCTTCATCTCTTCCCGGACCTTGGCCAGTACGCCGTCAACGGCCGGCCAGTCGAAGCCGACTTTCGCCGCACGCTTCTGCAGCTTCTCCGCACGAACCAGGGCAGGCAGCGCCCTGGCCACCCCCGCCAGATGGCTTGTCGGACCTTCCCCGACCCGTGCCTCGCGTTCGGCGGCCTTGTGGCGTTCCCAGGCGGCGCTCTGCTCGGCGACATCCGCCACCCGGTCGTCGGCAAACACGTGGGGATGGCGCCGCAGCATCTTCTCACTGATGGCGTTGGCGACTTCCAGGAAATCAAAGCTCCCCTGCTCACTTGCCATCTGGGCGTAGAAAACCACCTGAAACAGCAGATCTCCCAGTTCCTCCTTGAGCTCGTCCATATCACCGCGCTCGATGGCATCCGCCACTTCGTAGGCCTCTTCGATCGTGTGGGGGGCGATGGTCAGAAACGTTTGTTCCTTGTCCCAGGGACAGCCGGTTTCCGGATCGCGCAGCCGCGCCATAATCTCTAGCAGTTTTTCCATTAGGGGTCCCTTGTATAATATCCGTTCAGAAACACGTGTTTTCTGTAGGGCCGAATTCATTCGGCCAAATACCTGATGGTCGAATAAATTCGACCCTACGCCCTGGATTCCGGCCTTCGCGGAATGACGGAAGAGACCGTTTATTGACGGGCACTATTTTACCTAATCGGACCGTCCTTATCCCGGGTCCGCCCGGTAGAGGAGCGTACCCGTGTAGATTCCCAGAGCCACGAAAGAGATACCCGCCAGATGATACATGTGCAGCCTCTCCCCAAGGAGCAGGACCGACAGTACGCTGCCGAAGACAGGAATCAGATGAATGAACTGGCCTGCCCGGTTGGGTCCAACCTGCCTGACGGCACGATTCCAGAACAAAAACGCCAGCAGCGACGGAAATATCGCGACGTAAACCACAGTGACCAGGGTAACCCCATTCAGCTGCACAACGGCACCCGTGCCAATTTCCCAGAGATAAAGCGGCGCAATCCCAAGCACACCTATAAGTACGGTATAACCCAGCAACGGCAACCCCGCCAGTTCCGGCGGCAACTTTCTCAGCAGGACCGAGTACAAGCCCCAGATGGTAACCGCCGCCAGTATCCAGATGTCGCCATGGGCCACCTCCAGTGCCAAGAGCAGCGAAAACTCCCCTTTGGTAACGATGATCAATACGCCGACGAGGGAGGCCAGAATCCCCGTTACCTGCCACGGGGACATCCGTGTGCCCAGCACAAATCGGGACAGCAGAATAATAATCAAGGGCATTACCGACTGCAAAAGCACCCCATTGGATGCGGTGGTGGTCTGAAGTCCCAGGTAGACCAGGGTATTGAAGCCGGTCACTCCCAGCAGAGAGAGGCTGATGACCAGACCCAGATGCTCCCTCACCAGGCCGCGAAACCGGACCATGTCACGCCACACGAAAGGCAGCAGCAACAACCCGGCCAGGGCCCAGCGCCAGAAGGATAGCCCCACGGGAGGCACCTCCAACCTAACGTAACGCGCCAGCACGAAGTTTCCCGACCAGAACAGGGTGGTCAGTACCAGCAGCAGGTAGGGGGATAATTTCAGGTGCTTCGTGGACAAGGGGCGGCCCTTTGGATGGTTCCGTCGAACGCCCGCCATCCTACAGGAAATGAATCGACGGGTGATATGAGGATTGTCTGGTCCATCGTCCCCTGGAGTGAGTTAGAATGCGTACCTGACATTCCGTCAACGTGATATTGACGGGCGCAGTATTCAACCAACAGTTGCAGGTGCTGTTCCATGGAAATCCATAGATTCAATCCTCCGATTCGCACCCTGATGGGCCCAGGCCCTTCAGATGTCCACCCCCGGATTCTGGAGGCCTTGTCCAGACCCACCATAGGTCACCTTGATCCCCATTTCGTGGCACTGATGGAAGAGGTCAAGACGTTGCTGCAATACGCCTTCCAGACCGACAACGCCCTCACCATGCCGGTCTCGGCCCCCGGCTCCGCCGGCATGGAGACCTGCTTTGTGAACCTGGTGGAGCCGGGCGACGAGGTCATCGTCTGTCAAAACGGCGTCTTCGGCGGGCGGATGAAGGAGAACGTGGAAAGGTGCGGCGGAATTCCAGTCATGGTGGAAGATCCCTGGGGCCGCGCGGTGGATCCCCAAAAGCTGGAAGACGCACTCAAGGCGAATCCGGATGCCGGGGTCGTCGCCTTCGTCCATGCCGAAACGTCCACCGGTGCCCAATCCGATGTCAAGACGCTGGTGGGACTGGCCCACAAACACGACTGCCTGACCATAGTGGACGCAGTCACGTCCCTGGGCGGAACGCCGGTTAAGGTCGATGTCTGGGGCGTGGATGCGATCTACTCGGGAACCCAGAAATGTCTCTCCTGTGTGCCGGGACTCTCCCCGGTCAGCTTCAATGAACGCGCCCAGGAGAAGATCCGGGATCGAAAAACCAAGGTGCAGAGCTGGTTCATGGACCTCAATCTGGTCATGGGTTACTGGGGCAGCGGTGCAACGCGCAGTTATCATCACACCGCACCTGTCAACACCCTGTATGGCCTTCATGAGGCGCTATTGATGCTGAAGGAGGAAGGGCTGGAAAATGCCTGGAACCGCCATCAAAGAAATCACCTGGCCCTGCGGGCCGGGTTGGAACACCTGGGCATGGAATTGATCGTTCCGGAGGATGAACGCCTTCCCCAGCTCAACGCCGTCTCCATACCGGAAGGCGTGGATGATGCACGAGTGCGCGGCCGCCTGCTGACGGAGTACAACCTGGAGATCGGGGCCGGCCTGGGTGCACTCGCGGGCAAGGTGTGGCGCATCGGCCTGATGGGCCATGCCAGCCGTGCTGAAAATATCCTGCTGTGTGTCGGTGCGCTGGGGGCGGTACTGTCGGACATGGGGATCTCGGTCAACACCGGGGAAGCCTTGTCGGGGGTTCAAAAGGCACTGCAGGGTTGAACAAGGAATTCAGCCCGTAGGATGTGCTGAGCTCAGCGAAGCGCATCTGTCGTGATCGATGCGGTTCGTGTTACTCACCACCTCCTACGGTGTGCCTGGCCCTTCTTATTCCCTCACCCCAGCCCTCGGCTTTGGCCTCCTGCGTCCGCCCTACCTCCTCCATCCCTGGAGTCGTCTCCCGGGGGGAGAGGGTGTCGTTGTAGGGCCGAATTCATTCGGCCGAGTGCGAATAAATTCGCACCTGCATAGTACAGTCCCTATATCTTGTACTGGGAGGAGCAAACCGCCACCCTCTTACACGAAACAATCAGTCCCTCTGACGCTCGTGCAGGAAGTGCGCAATCAATCCTGCCGTTGACGCGTCGTGCAGGTCCGGCTCCGGGCCGTTGTTCAGTTCGTCCAGGATGACCTTCGCCAGCTGTTTGCCGAGTTCCACACCCCACTGGTCAAAGGAATTGACCTGCCACAGCACGCCCTGCACGAAAATTTTGTGCTCGTATAGCGAGATAAGGGAACCCAGCCTTCGCGGCGTGAGCTTGTCCACGAGAATGCTGTTGGTTGGCCGGTCTCCGGGAAACACCTTGTGGGGAAGAAGCTCCGCGACTCGTTCGGCACTCAGCCCGGATGCCTCCAGTTCCGCCTTGGCCTCTTCCCTGCTTCGGCCCCTCATCAGCGCCTCTGTCTGGGCAAAATAGTTGGCCAACAGTTTCAGGTGTTGATCTCCAAGCTCGTTGTGGCTGCTGATCGGCGCTATAAAATCGCTGGTGATCAACTGGGTGCCCTGGTGAATCAGCTGATAGAAGGCGTGCTGCCCGTCGGTGCCCGCGGCTCCCCAGATCACAGGGCCGGTGGTGTGGTTCACCGTGTCACCATCGCGGGTAACGCCTTTGCCGTTACTTTCCATATCCGCCTGCTGCAGATAGGCCGGAAGATGCCTGAGGTACTGATCGTACGGCAGAATCGCGTGGGTCCTGACGCCAAGAAAGTTGTGATACCAGACACCGAGAAGCGCCAGCAGCACCGGCATGTTCTCCGACAGGTCCGCCTCCCGGAAATGCTCATCCATTTCGTGAGCGCCCTGCAGCAGTTCCAGGAAACGGTCCATGCCCACGGCCAGGGCAATGGGCAGTCCGATCGCCGACCAGAGGGAATAACGTCCGCCCACCCAGTCCCAGAAAACGAACATGTTTTCGGTGTCTATGCCAAACCTGCGCACCTCTTCCGTGTTGGTTGAAACGGCCACAAAATGTCTTGGGACCGCCCGTTCGTCTTCCAGCGCCTTCAGGCACCAGCTGCGTGCCGCGTGGGCGTTGGTCAGGGTTTCCTGGGTGGTGAAGGTTTTCGAGGCAATGATGAACAGCGTGGTTTCCTGGTCCAGGCCCTTAACGGTCTCCGCCAGGTGGGTGCCGTCCACATTGGAAACGAAATGCACCCGCAGCCCTGGTGATTGATAGTGTGCCAGGGCCTCGGTCACCATCAGCGGGCCCAGGTTGGACCCCCCTATCCCTATGTTGACCACGTCGGTAATAGGCTTACCGGTATGGCCCTTCCAGTCGCCGCAACGGACGGTCTCGCAAAACCGGCCCATCTGCGTCAACACCTCGTTGACCTTCGGCATCACATCGCTGCCGTCGACCCATATCGGTCGGCCGGAACGATTGCGCAACGCCACGTGCAGGACCGCCCGGTGTTCGGTGTTGTTGATCCTGTCACCGGAAAACATGCGCTGAATCCAGCCCGGCAGATCAACCCGTCCGGCCAGATCCAGCAGCAATTGGACTGTCTCCCGGCTGGCCTTGTTCTTTGAATAGTCCAGCAACAGCCCACAGGCCTGCAATGACATCCTTTCGAATCGTTCAGCGTCCTGCTCGAAGAGTTCCGCAATCCTTACCGGGCCGATGCTTTCCCGGTGTTGCTCGAGGGCAATCCATTCCGCTGTTTCGTTAACTGCATTCATCGATATTCAATCCCGGTTAGAACCAAACTCCAGCCGCGGGCTCATTTCCGGATATAATGTCCGTACGAGCGGGCCTTATCCTGGCAGGCAGGCGGATACTTTGCCCTCATCCCGTTAAGTGGTCAACATGAAAAGAAAAAATCCCGCAGCGCTTAAAATTCTCTTCGCCGTAAGCGAGGCCCAACCCCTGATCAAGACCGGGGGACTTGCCGATGTAGCCGGCAGTCTTCCGGTTGCGCTTGGCCACTTTGGGGTTGACGCCAGGCTGGTCATGCCGGCCTATCCCCAGGCCGTTGAAAGATCCTTACCACTTAAAGAGGTTTCCACCATTCGGGTCGCGGGACTTCCAGAGACAGTGCGTATCCTGGAGGGCCGGCTGGGGGGGGAAACGCCGCTTTACCTGGTAGACGCACCCAGCCTCTTCGGCCGCCCCGGCAACCCTTACTCCAGCCCGACCGGCAGCGACTGGAAAGACAACGCCCTGCGCTTCGCCTCCTTCTGCCGCGCCGTGGTCAGCATTGCACTGGATCGCGCAGGACTCGGCTGGCAACCGGATCTCGTCCACTGCAACGACTGGCAGACAGGGCTTGTACCCGCGCTGTTGTCCAGCGAGTGGGGGCGTCCGGCAACCATTTTCACCATTCACAATCTGGCTTATCAGGGTGTTTTCGACCGGAAAACCTTCAATGCCCTACGGCTTCCACCGGAACTCTGGAGTCCCACCGGACTTGAGTTCCACGATAACTTCTCCTTCATAAAGGGTGGCCTCGCATTTGCGGACCGGGTCACCACTGTGAGCCCAACCTATGCCGGAGAAATACTCACTTCGGAATTCGGTTACGGTCTTCAGGGGCTGCTGTCGCATCGTGCCGATCTCCTGCACGGTATTCTCAACGGCATCGACTATTCCGTCTGGGACCCGGCTTCCGACCCGACGATAGCCCAGCATTTCGATGCCGGCACCTTTAATCTCAAACACATCAACAAGCTGCGGTTGCAAAAAGAGCTGGGGCTGCCGGTGGGGGAGGAGTTCCTGCTGTTTGGCCATATAGGCCGTCTGGTGGAGCAGAAGGGGGTGGATTTGATCCTGGCCATGCTGCCGGGCCTAATCAGGGAGCAACAGACACAGTTGGTGCTGCTCGGGTCAGGAGATCCCGAACTGGAGACCGCTCTCAGAAAGGAGACGGAACGGCACCCCGATCGGGTTGCCGTCTACATCGGCTACGACGAGCAGCTCGCACATCGGATCGAGGCGGCATGCGACTGTTTTATCATGCCTTCCCGTTTCGAACCCTGCGGCCTCAATCAGCTTTACAGTTTGCGCTATGGCACGGTACCCATCGTACACAGGACCGGCGGCCTCGCCGACACCGTGGTCGATGCCACCCCGCGAAACCTGCTTGACAGTGTGGCGACGGGGTTCGTATTCGATAAACCGGATAAGGATTCCCTGTGGCGCGCAATGGAACGCGCCATTCAGTTTCACAAGCGGCCGGGTGTCTGGTGGGAAAATCTCGCCGTTAATGGCATGAAGCAGGACTTCAGCTGGGATGCCAGTGCGAGGCACTACATGGATATATACCGTGGAGCAATTGACGATCCGGCCCCGAATCCCCTCA
>JAQYVO010000047.1 GCA_030145425.1 Chromatiales bacterium
ACCCGATGCGGATTCGCTGAGAGTGGCGAGATGATCGACACGCGCTAAGATTCTGGCTCCGCCGTTGTCGTTTGGATTCACACAGGTCCTCTTGATGATGCCCAACAGCTGTTGGCTAGCACCAGTTTAGGAAAACTGCGGGTCATATGAAACAGAAAATATTTTTTCCGTATGGCCTACAATGATTCGCCAAATGAGCGTTAGTTTCATTCACCGCATGGGGAACATCGGATATGGGTGACGCAGAGAGTGGATTCCAGCGCTTTGCCGGGTACGCGGCACTGTGGAGCCACCGGCTCAACAAGGCCGTGGAAGTCGCCGTCGTGGTGTTGATGGTGCTATTGGTGCTGGATGTCTGGCTGGGCGTTCTGGTGCGTTATTTCGTGGATTTGCCGCTCACCTTTACCGAAGAGGCCGCGCGTTACCTGATGATCTGGATGGCTTTGCTGGCTGTCTCCATCGGCATCGCCAGGCGGGAGCACATCGGCGTGCTCCTGTTGTTCGACAGGACGCGGGGGCTGTTGCGGCACCTGATGCTTGGAACGTTCGATTTGCTGGGTCTGTTTCTGTTCGGTTTCCTGCTCTATTACGGTATTGATTTTGCCGTCGGGGGCATGCAACGGCTCACCATGATCTATGACATGCCCAAGGCGGTCCCGTTCACCGCGGTGCCTGTGGCCTGCGGGCTTGCCTGCATCCAGATCATACTTTCCGGTGTCCGGGACCAGGCCAAGATGCTGGCCGAACCTGGCCGTGCCAGCGCATGATCGCAGTCGCACTGGTCTTTTTCACCCTGCTTCTGTTCGGTGTGCCGGTGGGTTACGTGCTGGGCATCGCGGGCATCGTCGGGATGGCCCAGATCGGCGGCGAGCAGTTTCTTGCCATGGCACCCAGGCGCTTCTTTGCCGGCCTGGACCTGTTTCCCTTCCTGGCCATGCCGTTTTTCATCCTGGCGGGGGAGATCATGAACCGCTCCGGCATCACCCATAAACTGGTGGGGTTTGCCGATGCCCTGGTGGGCTACCTGCGTGGCGGCATGGCCCACACCAACATGGTGGCCTCGGTGTTCTTTGCCGGCATCACCGGGGCTGCCACGGCCGATGCCGCCGCCTTCGGCAACACCATGGTTCCGGCGATGGTCAAGAACGGTTACTCCCGTCCCTTCGCTTGTGCGGTAACGGCGGCCGGCTCGATCATAGGCCCGACCATACCGCCGTCAACCCTGATGGTCATCTATGGGTCGCTGATGGGGGTCTCCATCGCGGGCATGTTCGCTGCGGGGATACTTCCGGGTATTCTCATCTGCCTGCTGTGCATGGCGTTGATCGTCGCCTTCGGGCGGCGCTGGAAGCTGCCGAAATCCGAGAAGCGTCCGAGCCTGATCCGTATCTTCAAGGCGTTCAGGGAGAGCCTGCTGGCCCTGATCATGCCGGTGCTCATCCTCGGGTTCATCCTGGGAGGGGTGACGACACCCACGGAGGCTGCCTCTATCGCGGTGGCATATGCGCTCATACTCGGCGGTCTGGTCTATCGGTCCCTGACCCTGCGCGACCTTTACGAGATGCTGGCAAGGACGGCACTGATAACCGGCGTCATTTTCCTGATCATTGCTTCCGCCTCGATCCTCGGCTGGTGGATGACTTTCGAGCAGATCCCCCAGGCGATTGCCGCGGGATTTCTCTCCATCTCCCAGGATCCCCAGGCGGTTATCGCCATGATACTGCTGCTGCTGCTCGTCATCGGCATGTTCATGGACATCAATGCCGCGCTGATCATCCTTGCCCCGGTGCTGGCACCGCTCACCGCCACCATCGGCATGGACCCGGTCCACGCCGGAGTGATGATCGTACTGGCGTTGAACATCTCCCTGATGACACCACCGGTGGGTGCCTGCCTGTTCGTGCTTTCGTCTGTAACCGGAGAACGCATCGAGGCCATCGCAAAATCACTCTGGCCATTCCTGCTGGTGGAGACAGGGATACTTTTCCTGATTGCCTACTGGGAAGATCTGACCCTTTTTATGCCGCGCCTGCTTGGTCTATGAACAGGTATAAACAGCTATTCCCCCGGTCAGGTGGGTGGATTACCGTTGTAGGGCCGAATTCATTCGGCCGACAGCCGCTCAAGCATCGGTCGAATGAATTCGACCCTACAGTTTTGCTGACAGACGGAATGCGTTTTGTCGAAAATGGTGAATTACCCACGCAATCAAGGGTAGAGCCGCATAAACAATAGAAAAATATCGTTTAATTAAACCGAAGGAGAATAACCTGATGAAGATTTCAAGTGCTCTCAAACTCACGGCGCTGGCGGCCACGGTAGCCCTGGCAACTGCCGTGTCGCCCGCCCATGCCGAGAAGGTCCTGAAGATATCTCACCTCAATCCGGGCGACCCCTTCAACAACAACTCCGGGGCCATGACATCGGTATTCAAATCCCTGGTGGAAGCGGGGACCAACGGGTCGGTCAAGGTCCAGATCTTTTCCGACGGCCAGCTTGGCAAAGACAATGAAGTGATCGAACAGACACAAAGCGGTGTTATTCAATCCAACATCTCATCGGCCGGCGGTGTGGCCCAGCACTACCCGCTGATCGGGGTCTTCGACCTGCCGTTCGCCTTTCCGAACATAGCCGTCGTCCACGACGTTATGGACAGGGATAGCCCCTTTGGACGGAAGCTGTCCGCGGATATCGAGAAAAAGACGGGCCTGAAGGTGCTTGGCCTTCTTGACAGCGGCGGCTATTTCGCTATCACCAACTCCCGGCAGCCGATCAGGACCCTGGACGATATGAAGGGCCTGCGCATCCGCACCATGACCCTGCCCACCCATGAGGCGATTATCAGTTCTCTGGGTGGAAAGCCGACGCCCTTGCCCTGGCCCGAGGTATACACCGCGCTTCAGACCGGCGTGGCCGACGGACAGATGAACCCCATCCCGATCATCGCCTTCGCCAAGTTCGATGAGGTTCAGAAGTACGTCACCCTGACCCAGCACATCATTACCCCCTACGTCTGGTTCATCAACAAGGGGTTCTACGACAGCCTGACTGACAATGAGCGCTACGTGGTTGACTACGCGGCCAGGGCGGCCGTTGTCTCGGGACGGGGAATCTCGCGGATCATCGAGGCCTCCAGCCGCGGTCTGCCTCACCTGGCGAAGAAGATGGAGGTGAACAGCGTTTCGGCTGCTGAGCTCAAGCGTTTCGCTTCTGTTTCCCAGCCGGCGGTCAAAAACCTTATCGAGAAAAAGTTCGGTGCCAAGGGCGTGGATATGCTCAAGGCCATGGAGGCTTCTATTCAGGCGGCTTCGAAATAAACGGCTTCTCCCCCGATCGGGTGGGTAGATTACCGTCGTAGGGCCGAATTCATTCGGCCAGAAACTGTTTGACTCTATTCACGCATTGGTCGAATGAATTCGACCCTACGGTTTCGTATCATCCGGGCTGTGTGAGTCAAAACACCGATTGAGTGATTCGGATTGAAAATGGATCAACTGTGACACAGGTAACGAAATTCCCGCCCGATTACCGCTTCGAATTGGCGGAGAACATGCTGTACCGTCAGCTCCCTTATGGGCCGGATCAGGAAGCGGTACTGGATGAGAAGGGCTTTCAGCGGGCGGTTAAAATCATCAGGTCGTGGCCGGATTACGCACCGACACCGCTTTGCCGGCTTGAATCGATTGCAGAGGTTGCCGGTGTTGCTGATGTCCACTACAAGGATGAGTCGGGCAGATTCGGGCTGGGCAGCTTCAAACCCCTTGGAGGCGCTTATGCCGTGGTTCGGTTGTTGATGTCCCAGATTACTGCCGCCACGGGACAGGAGCAGGTTGACCCGAACGATGTACTGAATGGCCGGTATAAAGAAATCGCCTCGACGATCACGGTGACAGCTGCCACCGACGGAAACCATGGACGGTCCGTAGCCTGGGGGGCGCGATTGTTCGGTTGCCGGTGTGTGATATTTATCCACGAAACGGTTTCGCCCGGCAGGGAGCACGCCATTGCCGCCCTGGGTGCGGAGGTCAGGCGCACCCGGGGCACCTACGACGACGCGGTGCGCAAGGCCGATGAGACGGCCCGGCAGGAGGGCTGGCACCAGATCCCGGACACTTCCGATGGTGTCGTCGTGGAAGCACCGCGGAACGTGATGCAGGGCTATACCCTCATGGCCCAGGAAGCCATGGACCAGCTGCCATACCAGGGCCCGCCGACGCACATCTTCATTCAGGCAGGCGTGGGGGGTATGGCGGCGGCGGTCGTTGCGCAGTTCTGGCAGCGGTTTGGGCCGGGTCGATTCAAGACGGTGCTGGTGGAACCCCGCCAGGCGGCCTGCTGGTTTCACAGCCTGAAGTCGGGAGCGCCGGTGGTCGTCTCCGGTGACCTGGACAGCCTCATGGCGGGACTGGCATGCGGCGAGGTATCCCGGCTGGCCTGGCCGATACTGGCCCCGGCGACGGACATGGTAATGACCGTGGACGACGCGGCTGCGGCCGACTGCATGCGGCTGATGGCCGAGGGCCGCTACGGTGACCGACCGATGGTGACGGGGGAGTCGGCGGTGGCCGGTCTTGCGGGTTTTCTCGCGGTGGCCCGGGACGAAGCAGCGAGAGAAGCATTGGCGATCGACTCGAACAGCAGGGTTCTGCTGTTTGGAACCGAAGGGGCGAGCGACCCCGAGACCTATATGGCGATAGTTGGGCGCAGTGCGGAAGATGTTCGGAAAAACATTCAGGGATCGGGATGAGAACTGAAGATCTGCATATCAATGTCGATCGTTTGATGAAGCGTCTCGACACCCTGGCCGGGATAGGTGCCATCGAGGGTGGCGGTGTCTGCCGCCTGGCCCTGACCGACGAAGACCGGCTGGGGCGTGATCTGGTAAGCGGCTGGATGGAGGAACTCGGGCTGGCCGTCACCGTTGATCGAATCGGCAATGTCGTGGGAATCAGGCAGGGAAGGGAAGACTGTCCACCGGTGTTGACGGGTTCTCATATAGATTCGGTCGCCACGGGCGGGCGCTATGACGGCAGCCTCGGGGTATTGGCGGGTCTCGAAGCGATGGCTGTACTGGATGAGGCCGGCGTCACCACCCGAAAGCCAATAGGGGTTGCCTTCTTCACCAACGAGGAGGGGGCCCGGTTTGCCCCGGATATGATGGGCAGCGGCGTACATCAGGGCATGCTCGACCTGGGGGAGATGCTGGATATCCGGGGCATCGACGGACGGCGGGTCAGTGATGCCCTCGCGGAGATCGGCTATGCAGGTTCTGAATCGGTTGGTGCGTTCAAGGCCGACAGCTACCTGGAACTGCACGTGGAACAGGGACCGGTTTTGGAACAGGAGGGCTTCACCATCGGGGCCGTGGAAGGGGTGCAGGGGATCTCCTGGACAGAATACCGGCTGACCGGGACTTCCAACCACGCCGGTACCACACCGATGCATCTGCGCAAGGATGCGGGATATGTTGCTGCCGCCATCGCGGTCGAGGCGCGTCGACTGGCCCTGGAGATGGGGGGCACCCAGGTTGCCACGGTGGGGGTGTCGGAATTGCGGCCCAACCTGGTAAACGTGATCGCGGCGGAAGCCTTGCTCACCCTGGATCTGCGCAACACGAAGGAGGAGCGGCTGCAGTGGGCCGAAGCGCGTCTCAATGAATTGATTGAGGGGATTGTGTCAGAAGAAGGGGTTGGTGTTCAGAGCCGGCGTCTGGCGCGCTTCGAACCCGTCACTTTCGATCCGGATATGATCGCGCTGGTGGAAGGCACCGCGCAGCGGCTGGGATGCCGTGTAAAACGCCTGCCCTCGGGGGCCGGACACGATGCCCAGATGTTTGCACCCAACTGTCCCACCGGGATGATATTCGTCCCAAGCCAGGGGGGAATCAGCCACAACGTGGCCGAGTACACCGCGCCGGAGGATATCCGGGCGGGGGCCGACGTGCTTCTGCAGGCGCTTATCGCCAGGGCCGGTTAATGGAGATCTCAACAAACCATGAGTAGACGATTGAAGGTCGCAGCGGCACAGCTCGGCCCTATAAGGCGCGATGAACCCCGGTCCTCGGCTGTGAAACGCATGCTGGACCTGATGCGTGAGGCGAAAGGATATGGGGCTCAACTGGTAGTGTTTCCCGAACTGGCACTCACCAGCTTCTTCCCCCGCTGGTACATGGAAGACCAGGCGGAGATCGACCGGTTTTTCGAAAGCGAGATGCCCGGCAGGGATACGCTTCCGTTGTTCGAGCAGGCCCGGGAGCTGGGGATCGGCTTTTATATGGGGTATGCGGAACGGGTTGTCGAGGAGGGAACCGCAAGAAGGTTTAACGCCTCGGTCCTGGTCGACGACCGGGGAGAGATCGTCGGACGATACCGCAAGGTCCATTTGCCCGGTCACAGGGAACATGAACCCTGGCGGCCCTTTCAACACCTGGAGAAACGCTACTTCGAGACCGGCAACCTGGGTTTTCCTGTTTTCGAGGCATTCGGTGGCGTCATGGGGATGTGCATCTGCAATGACCGTCGCTGGCCTGAGAGCTTCCGGGTGATGGGGCTGCAGAGCGTGGAACTGGTGATGGTCGGCTACAACACCCCGGTCCATTACCCGCCGGCACCGGAGCACGATCACCTGCAGTGCTTTCACAACCACCTGGTGATGCAGGCGGGGGCCTATCAGAACGGGACCTGGGTCGTTGGCGTGGCCAAGGCGGGTCAGGAAGAGGGATGCGATATGATCGGTCAAAGCTGCATCATTGCACCCACCGGGGAGATCGTGGCCCAGTGTGCCACGCTGGGTGACGAGCTGATTGTCGCCGACTGTGACCTGGATCGCTGTCGGGAGATCCAGGACAACATCTTCAATTTCGGGCTCCACCGGGAACCCCAGGCCTATGGGCTGATAACCGAAACAAAGGGGGTTGTCGGGAAAGAATGATTTGAACCGCAGAGGCGCAAAGACGCAGAAAAATTTTATTTTCATTTTTTTCTCCGCGTCTCTGCGACTCTCCGGTTAATCTTCATCTGAATCTCACCAGTGGAGAGATAGCATGTTTGAAGGACTGGACCGGGGGATTATCAACAGGAACGTTTATGATCAGACCCGGGCGCGCTTCCGGGAAAAGGATATCCGCCTGCCCCTGATTTCGGAGCTGGCGCATCCGCGGCTGATTCGTGAACGATACGGTCAGCAACTGCTGGAAGTGGATCCGGATGCGCCGGATCCGATGAATCTTTTTAGGGTGCACTGGCACAACGGAGACGACCGCAGATCCATTGTCGATGTTCCCGCACACCTGGTGCTGCCTCCCGAACTCACCGGGACGGAGGCCAAGATCATCGTCGTGCCGGGCAACCGGTTTCCCATGATCCACGCCCACAAGGTGCTGGCCGCCTACGGCTGCCTGGTGCCCAGGTTGCTGTCGGGACATTTCGATCCGGACAGCCAGCGCGCCGTGTGGCCCTCAACCGGAAACTACTGTCGCGGCGGTGTCGCCATCTCCCGGATATTGGGCTGCCGGGGCGTGGCCGTGCTGCCGGAAGGGATGAGCGCGGAACGCTTCGCATGGCTGGAGGCCTGGGTGGAGGGGCCGGGGGATATCATTCGCACGCCCGGCGGCGAGAGCAACGTCAAGGAGATATACGATGAATGCAGGCGTCTGGCGCGGGACCCGCAAAACCTGATCCTCAACCAGTTCAGCGAGTTCGGCAATTATCTCATACACCGCACGGTCACCGGACCGGCGCTGGAAAGGGTATTCCAGGCGGTGAAGGGTGCCGGGAAACTCAATCCGGCGGCCTTCGTCTCGGCCTCAGGATCAGGGGGCACGCTGGCGGCCGGTGACTACCTGAAACAGCGGCTGGGCACCCGAATCTGTGCCGTCGAGGCGTTGGAGTGTCCGACACTGCTCTACAACGGTTACGGGGAACACAACATCCAGGGTATCGGGGACAAGCACGTTCCCCTGATCCATAACGTGTTCAACACCGATTTCGTTACCGCGGTTTCGGATGCCGGGCCGGAGACCCTGAATCTGCTTTTCAATACCGAGGCCGGCAGGGCCTATCTCACCGACCGCAAGGGGGTGAACACCGGTGTTGTGGATAGCCTGGTGGATCTCGGCCTTTCTTCCATCGCCAACATCCTGGCTGCCATCAAGCTGGCAAAATACCTGGGCCTGGGCTCGGATGACGCGGTGATCACCGTGGCCACCGATGGGGCCGAACTCTATCGTACCGAGTTGGAAAAGTCGGAGCAGAAACATTTTTCCGGCCGTTTCGACGAGTTATCAGCAGCGGAGACTTTCGGCAGGCAGCTGATGGGGGTGGCCACAGATCACCTCGAAGAGTTGGACCGGCGGGGCAGGGAACGGATCTTCAATCTCGGCTATTACACCTGGGTGGAGCAGCAGGGTATCCCTGTCGAAGCCTTCGATGAGCGCCGTTCTCCCGCCTTTTGGTCGGGCCTTCAGGAATACGTCCCTATCTGGGACGAAATGATTGCCACATTCAACGGGTTGTAAAAGCGGGGGTGCCTGATCGAGTGGGCAGATTCCCGTTGTAGGGCCGAATTCATTCGGCCAACAGCCATCATTACCATTGGAGACAAGGAGGTCACCATGTCGAATTGGTCGAATGAATTCGACCCTACAGTTCTGCCGAAAATATTGATTCACCCATTCAATCAGGGGAGGCGCCGAAAAGGGTGCGGATATACCGGCATTTCGTTTTGCACCACATCCTACAAGCCGGTACTTGAATGGCATCAGTTCAAATTCCTGACATTTACCCCCTTGATCTTTAATGACTTTCCTATATATTAGTAAAGCATTATATTCTACTTACGGCGGACCGGTATGAAATTTCCTGTAACCCTTTTTTTTACGGTCTTTACCTTGAATCTGACCGCTACGGCAGGCGAACCCCTGGAAACCGTCAGCGCCGCGTACCGTCAGGTCCCCCGCGAATATCGCCTGGACGGTGTGGTGGAGGCAGTCCACCAGTCCACGATTTCCGCACAGACCCAGGGTCAGGTGGAGGAGAATCTTTACGACGTCGACGATTATGTGGAGAAGGGGGCCGTAGTCGTGCACCTCCGGGATACCGAACAGCGGGCCCGGGTTTCCAAAGCGGAGGCGGATCTCAAGGTGGCTCAGGCCCAGCGGCAGGAGGCCCTCAACGAGCATGACCGCACCAGGGACCTGTTCGGCAAACAACTGGTTTCCGAGGCTGCCATGGACAAGGCCAGTGCCAGTCTCAAGGCAGCCCGTGCCAGATATGAAGCCGCTTCGGCGGGGCTGGACCAGGCCAGGGAACAGCTGGAATACACCCGGGTCCGTGCCCCGTATTCCGGCATCGTCACCCGGAGACACCTGGAAGTGGGCGAGATGGCTAATCCCGGCCAGAAGCTGATGAGCGGTATTTCGCTGGATCGGCTCCGGGTTGCCGTTGATGTTCCACAAAGCCTGATCCCGGCAGTGCGAAGGGTCGGCCGGGCCCGTGTGGAACAACCGGGCAATGGTTTTATCGAAGCGCAGAAGCTGACCATCTTTCCCTATGCGGATCCGGGCAGCAACACCTTCAAGGTACGACTGGACCTCCCCGAGGGTTCCACAGACCTTTTCCCCGGCATGTTCGTAAAGACCTCCTTCGTCATCGGTGAACGCCGGGTGCTCATGATTCCCTCTGCGTCGGTAGTGCATCGCAGTGAGGTAACTGGTGTTTATGTTATCGGCACCGTTGGGAAAGTGGGCTTTCGTCATATCCGTTTGGGAAACAGCTACGAAGCGGGCATGGTCTCGGTGCTCTCAGGCCTGGAGCCGGACGAATCGGTGGCGCTGGATCCGATTGCCGCCGGCACCCTTCTGAAGCAGCAGTTGGCGGAGAAGTAAAATGACTGACCTGGGTATGTCGGGGCGTATCGCCCGGCGCTTTGTCAACACCGAGATCACGCCGCTGCTGGCCTTTGTGGGTTTGCTGCTCGGCCTGTTCGCCATCCTGGTGACGCCCAGAGAGGAGGAGCCGCAGATCAACGTCACCTTTGCCAATGTCTTCATTCCGGTGCCGGGCGCCAGTGTCGCCGAGATCGAGAATCTGGTATCCACGCCGGCCGAACAGGTGCTCTCGGAGATCGAAGGCATCAAGCATGTTTATTCGACATCACGCCCCGGTATGTCGGTTCTGACTGTCCAGTATCGGGTGGGGGAAGACCGAACCGATGCCATCGTGGGACTCTTCAGCAAGGTCTATTCCAACCGGGACTGGCTGCCCGCCAACCTGGGCGTCGGGCAGCCGATCATAAAACCCAAGGGCATCGACGATGTGCCCATCATAAGTGCCACCCTCTGGTCGGAGGATCCGTCAGTGGGTGCCTATGAACTGGGACAGGTTGCCCATGCCATCGAGTCGGAACTCAAAAGGGTCCCGGGAACCCGTGATATCTACACCATCGGAGACCCGGACCGGGTTGTCAGTGTCCAACTGGATCCACAGTCCCTTGCAGGTTACGGCATCGATCTGGAAGGCCTGCGCAGCGCATTACGGGCGGGCAACAGTGTCCGGGACAACATCACGGTGACGGCCGACAACAGCGAACTTCTGGTCCAGGCCGGAACCTTCCTTTCGAGTGTGGAGGAGATCGGGGATCTGGTTGTAGGCAGTCGGGCGGGCAGGCCGGTCTTTTTGCGCGACGTTGCCACCGTCAGTGAAGGCCCTGATCAACCCGAGCAGTACGTATGGATCGGCAGGGGCCCCTTGGGCGCAGAGAAGGGACTGACCTTCAACGGCAACACCCCCGCCGTCACCATCGCCGTCGCAAAAAAACCGGGGACCAATGCGGTTGGGATTGCCGAGGCAGTGATTCAGCGTTTCGATCAGCTCAAGGGCACCTTCATTCCCGACGGCGTTCAGGTAACCATCACCAGGAACTATGGTGAAACCGCCGATGCCAAAGCGAAACAACTCATCACCAAACTGATATTCGCAACCTCATCCGTTGTGCTGCTGGTGCTCATCGCGCTTGGCTGGCGGGAGGCGCTTATCGTGGGCGCGGCGGTGGTGGTTACCCTGGCCATCACCCTGTTCGCCTCCTGGGCCTGGGGTTTCACCTTGAACCGTGTCTCTCTTTTTGCCCTGATATTTTCCATCGGCATCCTGGTGGATGATGCCATCGTGGTGGTGGAGAACATTCACAGGCACATTGGGATGGGGGCCGGCAATCTTCTGGAGGCCATTCCGAAGGCCGTGGACGAGGTGGGTGGCCCGACCATCCTGGCCACCTTCGCCGTCATCGCGGCCCTGCTCCCGATGGCCTTCGTGAGCGGGCTTATGGGGCCCTACATGAGCCCCATACCGATCAACGCCAGCATGGGCATGATGATCTCTCTGGTAGTGGCCTTCATTCTGACGCCCTGGTTGACCAACAAGGCCCTCTCGGGCAGCCGGCACGCATTGGCTGAGCATTCTCAGGAGTCCCTTGACGACAACCGCCTCGACCGTGTTTTTCTGCGCGTCATGACGCCGTTCCTGGCGGGACGACGGGGACGAATCATGCGCTGGCTCCTGTTGGGTGCAATCATGCTCCTGATCGGCGCTTCCCTGCTGCTGGTGGTGAATCAGCAGGTGGTCCTGAAAATGCTTCCCTTCGACAACAAATCGGAGTTTCAGGTGGTTCTCGATATGCCGGAGGGCACGAGCCTGGAACAGACCGCCCGTGTACTCACCGAGATGGGGGATCGGATCGCCCAACTGCCGGAGGTGACCGATTACCAGGTCTACGCCGGTACCGCGGCCCCGATCAGCTTCAACGGGCTGGTTCGGCAATATTATCTTCGTGAGGGGGGACACGTCGGGGACATTCAGGTCAACCTGGTCGACAAAGCCGACAGGGACCGCAAGAGTCATGAAATCGCCCAGGCGGCGCGCGAGCCTGTCCAGGCCGTTGCCCGCCGTTACGGTGGAAACGCGAAGATCGTGGAGGTACCGCCGGGGCCGCCGGTGATGTCTCCCCTGGTTGCCGAGGTCTACGGTATCGACTACGACGGTCAGATAGCGGCGGCGAAGCAATTGCGCGAATTGTTCGAGGGTACCGAAGGCATCGTGGATGTGGACGACTCGGTGGAGTTTCCTTCCCGCAAGATCCTGGTGCAGATCGACCGCATGAAGGCCGCCAGACTCGGGGTGGATCAGGATCAGGTTACCCGGGCGCTGTCCACGGTCCTCGACGGGGAGGACATCAGCTACCTCCACGGGGAATACGTGAAGTATGCAGTTCCTGTCAGGATAGCCTATTCGGATGCCGACAAGGCGGACCTGGAACAGGTGCTCGCGTTGAAAGTACGCGGCCGAAACGGTGATATGGTGCCGCTCTCCGAGATTGTTCGGGTTCTGGAAAAACAGAGGGAGAGCTCGATCCATCACAAGGACCTGTTGCCGGTAGTCTATGTAACCGGGGACATGGCCGGCAGTGCCGACAGCCCCCTGTACGGATTATTCGATATCTCGGAGCAGATAAAGGCCCGGGGCGCAACCGATCAATGGTTTCTCACCCAGCCAGACAACCCCTACGAATACAGTCTGAAGTGGGACGGCGAGTGGCAGGTCACCTATGAAACATTTCGCGACATGGGCATCGCCTACTCGGTGGGACTGCTTCTGATCTATCTGCTGGTGGTGGCCCAGTTCCGTTCCTACCTGGTGCCCCTGGTGATCATGGCGCCGATTCCGCTGACCATTATCGGCATCCTGCCCGGCCACGCCGTCATGGGCAGCCAGTTCACCGCCACCTCCATGATCGGCATGATTGCGCTGGCCGGGATCATTGTCAGAAACTCCATACTGCTGGTGGACTTCATCAACCAGCAGGTGGAGGAGGGTATGGCTTTCGAAACGGCTGTGGTCCGCTCTGCCGTGGTTCGGTCCAAGCCCATCGTGCTGACAGCCCTGGCCGCCATGGCGGGCGGCTTTTTCATTCTGGATGATCCCATCTTCAGCGGCCTGGCGGTCTCATTGATCTTCGGGCTGCTGGTATCGACCGTGCTCACCCTACTGGTGATCCCGGTTGTCTATTACGCCGCCATGCACAAGCGCATGGCTTGATATTGTGGAAGGGGGGTAATGGTCACCGTTCAGATCCCCGCATCGGATCCCCACTGTAGGGCCGAATTCATTCGGCCGAGTGCGAATAAATTCGCACCTAAAAGAATAAAAGGGGTCGGTGACAACCGAGAAGCATTCTCACAAAAAAACAAAAGGGATTTATTTAATCGTCAAATAAATCTGTCCACTTTTGGTACCTATGCCAAGACGGCCGCGCATCACCTGTAGGGCCGAATTGATTCGGCCAACAGCCACCATTCCCATAGGAGATAAGGCGGTCACCATTATCTGCAACGCATTACGCGGGAGACGTCATTCGCCTGGGTTGTGATGCCTGATCATTTACGTTGGTTGATTCAACTCGAGCATTGGTCGAATGAATTCGACCCTACGGTTCTGGCCAAATGAATTCGACCCTACGTTTTTTTCTAACAGATTGGGTGTGTTTTATCGAGATTGTTGGTTTACCCACTCAATCAGGGGAGGGATCTTTTTATTCTCTATTTCAGCCTGTTACTGAGCATGTAAGTGCCATTCTGTTCTGACCCCGATCATCAGAAAAAAACGCCTAATTAAGTGGGATGTGAGGGAGTTCAACAATTGAACATGCAGGGAAGAATCTGGCTTAAGTAGGGTAAAGCTTTCGCGGTGATAGCCGAAAATTTACTTTGAGTACAAACATACTTATTCAAAACTCATCCCCGACTAGATGTACTGAATCATGTCAAAAGAAAATGGAAAACCAGGTGTGCCGGAGAAAGATGCACTTGAGCATTCAACTGAGGAAGCAGCGGGATCTGTGATTAAAGAAGGCGAGCCACCTGTACTCCCCGGGTTAATCAAGGGCTTGCAGTCTGTCTTTGATAAGATTCACAAGGACAACCGCGATCGGGATAGTACTCAAGAGAGAGCTATTGAGGATCTCACAACCAGCCTTAACCAAGCCTTTGAGCAGGTTCATGTCGCGGCCCGGGAACGGGAAAAACTGCTTGAGGAAAAAATTGCCGCAATAGAGAAGGAGCAGAGCTATAGAATCCAGCGTATCAAGCTGTTTTCTCTGCCAGGCATGGTGATTGCCAGCTTCGCCATGATCTATCTCTTCTATGTGGTCCACGTTATGGAAAGGTCTATGACCAGCATGTCGACTGATATGCACCAGATAAGTGGTTATATTGCCGGCATCAGCAATGACACCCATGTCATGTCAGACGGGGTGGTGGCAATGAATGAACAGATGGCAAAGATGAATAGCAGCATGACAAATATTGACCAACAGATGACCAACATGAACGGCAGCATGGAGAGCATCAACACCCAGGTGAAGAGTATGAATGGCAATATGACCTATCTAAACCGTAGCGTCGGCGTTATGACTAACGATATGGGCGCCATGTCGCAATCGGTGAGTCCGGTCATGTCAGGTATGCGAAGGTTTATGCCGTTTTTCTGATATACGGCGCGTCAAACATGGCGCGGCTGCCGAAGGGGCGGGAACCACCGTAACCCGGCTTGCGCCGCCAATTATGGGCAAGCCAATCGTTCAACTCAAGTTTCAGCCTTTGACTGAAGCTGCCAGGCGAGTTTCGGCCATAAGGTCAAATTGGCTCAAAGCGGGCTCAGTAGGATATCGAGCTTCGTTTGTTCAGAGCATTTGAATAATTGCATCTGTCAACGCCGGAATACCGCTGCAAACGTTATTTGTGCCCTTGGAAGGTGAAAATGTCGTACCGAATCAAAAGGGATATTCAGAGCAACCCGTTGCAGTCATCGGTAGAGATGGCGCCAGGCCTTTTCTCCTCGCCGCTGGGTTTCATCGGGAGAATCGCCAAGATCCTTGGTAGGTCCGACAAACGCGCTGTGGTCGTACCAGTGTCGGTACCCGCGCCCTGCGTGGAATCGCCAGATTCCCCCCCACGATGGATTGTTTTCTCCGATACCGAGAACGACGTGAATTCAGTGAACAACACACTGCGTTTCGCCGGAATCCTCAATGAGCAAGACGAACTCACGGATGATTTGGAAGGGGTTACGATATTTCATACCGGTGACCTGATAGACAAGAAGAATCCCGATCCCGCTGTAGTGGAATATTGGCAACTTCTTCAACGGGATGCCCTCGCAAAAGGATGTACGGTCAAGCTCATAGTCGGTAACCATGAGCAGGAAATCTGGCAAAAGATCAAGGCAGGGGAGAAATTCAACGTCGGGGAAAAGATATCTCAGCGGATCAGTAGTTTTATTGAGGATTTGGATTTATTCCACGTCGCAGGTTCGATCCTTTTTATCCACGGTTATCCAACCGTTGAATTTTTGAAGGCATTACTGCACTTTAAGGAAGTAACGGGAAAAGACCTGAATAGTTACAATACTGATCACTATAAAAAAGCACTCAAATCGGTTAAGGCAATAAGGCAATATGCCTACGTAAGGGACGCTCGCCGAGCGAATTATCTGCTCTATGACTTAGTGAATGCGAGTCGCTACTACAAGAAAAAAGGGCGAGTGGTCGGTGCCGTTCTTGAGCAGTTGAAGATAAAAACTGTTATCCACGGACATAGGCCTCAACGCTCCGGCATGCAGGTAGACTATGAATTCGGCAAGTGGATCCCGAATGTCCGAATGATAGGCAACGACACAATGGTGACGCGTACGGGAATCGGTGCGACCGTTATCAGGGCGACATCCAGTAGGGATTTCAACCTGGGCTTCATTAATGCGAAAACGGCATCGAGTGAACTTCGCACAAAGGTACAACTCGAACTGTCCCCAGCGAACCTGTATTCAAGCTGCTAAGGGGAGCAGATAAAACACTGGAATAATAATAGGGGACACCCGTTAGCCGGCACTGTGTTAATCACCGTGACGTGCGATGCATTACGCAGGAGACGTCATTTGCCTGGGTTGTGATGGTTGATTCGACTCTAGTGTTGGTCGAATGAATTCGACCCTACGATTACGGTCGAATGAATTCGACCCTACGGTTCTGCTTCCAGATTGAATGTGTTATGGGGTTATGGCTTGCCCATCGACAGAAAAGAAACGGGCTTGATGGAGGTCGGGCAGAATCCAGATATCACTGCCCGGCTGGGGTCTGATCTTGCTGGTCGTTCGCATCACAAATCGTGTGGCGGGATCTTTGAGCAACTCGAAATAGATCAGGTTTTCGTGCCCCAGTGCTTCCAGGGAGACTACACGCACGGGTAATGTACCTGCATAGTCATCTTTGGGATTCGGTGCGAGCGCGTCCGGACGCAGTCCCAGAAAAATGGGTTGGTTCAGGAAGGATGTTAGTCCGGTATGCTTCGCCAGCGAATCGTCCGGCAGGGTCAGGATGGATTCACCCAGCTGAATATCTAATGCCTGCCCGGTATTCACCGGAGTGACGGGAAAAATATTCATGCCGGGGCTGCCGAGAAAACCGGCGACGAAAAGATTCTCAGGCCTGTCATAGAGCCCGTCGGGCCGATCGACCTGTTGCAGCACCCCGGCATTCAGGACGGCCACACGATCCCCCAGCGTCATGGCTTCCGCCTGGTCATGGGTTACATAGAGCGTGGTGATGCCGGTTCTACGCTGCAGTTCTGCAATCTCACCCCGGATCTGTATGCGCAGTTTGGCATCCAGGTTGGAAAGCGGTTCGTCCATCAGGAAAACCTTGGGTTCACGCACCAGCGCACGCCCCATGGCAACCCGCTGGCGCTGACCCCCGGACAGTTGCCCGGGTCTGCGCTTCAGGAGGTCGGCAAGGTCCAGCATCTCGGCTGTCTTCCGAACCCTCCTGTGTATCTCCCGACGGCGCAGTCGCCGCATCTTCAACGGAAACGCCAGGTTTTGTTCCACCGTCATGTGAGGGTAAAGGGCATAGTTCTGGAACACCATGGCAACGTCGCGTTGTTGTGGCGGGTGCGCGATAACGGACCGGCCCTCGATCAGGATCTCGCCACTGTCCTCGGTCTCCAGGCCGGCCAGGAGGCGCAAAGCAGTGGATTTCCCACACCCTGACGGCCCGACCAGCACCATGAACTCACCCCGGTCGATCCGGAGATTGAAACGGCGCAAGGCCATAACCCTGCTTTCCCGTTCATCCCGCAGGGTGCCCTGTTTCGGCTTTTGTTCTTCATAGCCTTTTTCGATGTCTTTGTATTCAACGCCAGACACAATTCAACCCTTGATGCCCGTGGCCACGACACCGCGTACGAACCAGCGCTGAAACACAATGAATACCAGGATAACCGGTGCGACCATCATGACCCCGAAGGCAAAGATGTCGCCCCACTGAAGCGGCGGCAGGCTGTGAAAAGTGGCGATTGCCAGCGGCAGAGGCCGGACCGCATCGCCGCTGGTCACCATGAGCGGCCAGAGAAAGGCACCCCACTGGGTCAGGAAAGTCAGTATGGCAACGCTTGCGAAAGCGGGCAGGGCGTTGGGTGCAATGATGAGAAAAAAGGTGTGGAGCACACCGGCGCCGTCGATGCGCGCGCTCTCCTCCAGCTCCTTCGGCAGCCCGAGGAAGTAGGTGTAGAACAGATAGATTGAAAAGGCGTTGGCGATGAAGGGTATGATCTGCACGATATAGGTGTCGCGCCAGCCGAACAGGGTCACCTGGTAGAACAGGGGAACGGCGATCGCTTCCAGGGGTATGATCATGAGTGCCAGCACCACTGCAAACAACAGGTTGCGACCCCTGAACTGCAGACGGGAAAACGCATAGCCGGCAAGAGAATTGACCAGGAGTCCGCCGGCGACGATTGCGACGGTGATGAACAGGGAGTTGAACAGGTAACGTCCGAAAGGAACGCGTGCGATGACATTACGGTAGTTTTCGAGGCTGGCCGTATCCGGCCACAGGGCCCGCCAGCTTCCTGCCTGCACCAGGACATCCGCATCGGGTTTCAGGCTACCGATGAACATAAACAGCACCGGCGCCAGATAGATCAGGCTGACCAGCAGCAGACTTATTCCGCCCAGCACCCGCTTCATGCGATCTCCCGATCTTCCCGTGTAATCCTGCGCTGAATCCAGGTAATGATGAGGACGATGCCAAACAGCGCCACAGTCATCGCGGCCCCCTTTGCCACCTGCTGACGTGTGAAAGCGGCCTGGACCGCCTCGAACATGACGGTGGTGGTCGCTCTCAGGGGTCCCCCCTGGGTCATGATCTGAACCTGGTCGAAGAGTCGGAAGGCAAGCATGGTGGTCACCAGCATCACGAAGATCAGCGTGTTGCGCAGCTGGGGCAGGGTAATGTGCAGAAACTGCCGCCCGCGTCCGGCGCCGTCGATGGCAGCGGACTCATAGAGTTCCCGGGGTATGGCCTGCAGGCCGGCCAGCAGGATCACCATCTGAAACCCCACGCCCTGCCAGATCGAGGTGAGCATGATGGCCGGCAGTGCCCAATCGGGATCACGGAGGAAATCTCTGCTCTCCCACGCGCCGAGGCTCAGACTCTCCATTGCCGCATTCATCATGCCATTGGGACCCGGTGCAAGGATCAGCATCCAGACAATGGCGACCAGGGACAACGGAAAAACCACCGGCAGGAAAAAAAGTGTTCTGAACAGCTTCACGGCCCCAAGCGCCCTGTTCAGAAGCAGTGCGAGCACCAGGGCGGCAGTGGTCTGGAGAGGGACCACGAACAGGGCGAACAGGCTGTTGTTGGCGATCGCACGTAGGAATGCGGGGTCCGAGAAGATGCGACGGTACTGTTCCCAGCCGACCCACTCCAACGGCAATGGAGAGCCCAGGCGCAGGTTGGTGAACGAGAGCAGAAAGGCCAGGGTGAAAGGTACGGCTACAAACAGAAGCAGGCCCAGCAGGGCAGGGGCTGATAAAAGCAGACCAGTGGGTAATGATCGCTTGCTACAGGTTCCTGTGGCCATCAGTGCTCATCAGGCATCGGGTAGCCCTTGTTATCCGCTATGTCCTGATCGATAACGGCAGCGGCATCCGACAAGGCTGTCCTGACATCCTTCCCGTTGCGAATCTCCTGAACCGCCTGGTTGAATGCCGAGGTGATGACCGGGTAGGCCGGGGTCTGCGGACGGGGAAATGCGAAGCCTTCCGTCAATTGGCGCGCGAACAGATTAAGGGGGCCGCCCTCCCGGTAACGCATAGAACCTTCAATGGCGCTGTAAGTCGCCGGAACGGCGCCGTTGGCAGCCGTCATCGCCAGGATTTCTTCGGGTAACAGGAGATATTCCAGGAATCCGGCCGCCGCGGCGTTGCTGGGGTTGTTCCGGGTCACCCCCCAGACCCAGGAACCCTGACCTGTCCGGGAGCCATGCCCCAGGTCCGGCAGGGGCAGGATGATCAGGTCGTTATCGAAGGCTTCGTGATAACGTTGAAATTCCCAGTGTCCGGCCCACGAAAGTGCCACCCGGGATTGCGTGAACGCAGCATCGTCAATGTTGGGATCCACGTAACCTTTCTGCAGCCAGGATTGAAATTGCTTTAATGCGCCGACCGACCGAGGGCTGTCCAGGATGCCGCCCGATCGCTCGTAACCCGGGCGTTCTATCAGGTCGGCTCCCGCCGACTGAATCAGGGGGGAAAAGGCGTAGGTGAACCATTCGGGTGGATAATTGAGTTTAAGGTCCAGCACTGCGCCGTCGCTGTCATCTTTTGCGAGGCGTTCAAGTGCACCCTTGAACTCCTCGGAACTCCAGGCGTCATCGGGACCGTTGGGTATGCGGACACCTGCCACCGTCAGCAGACTTTTCCTTGCGTAAATACCCAGCCCCGAGTCAAAGGTACCCACCCCATAGAGCTTACCTCCGATAGTTCCCTGATCAACGATCGAGGGTATGAGTTCCTGTCTGGTTTCCTGCGAGAGCAGGGAACCCAGAGGGCGCAGGTGACCTTGCCAGACGTAATTTGAGAGATAAGGTCCGTCGAATTCGAGAACATCCGGCAGATCGCCAGCCAGCGCTGCGGCCTGTACCTGGGCATTATATGATCGCTCGGGTATGAACGTGAGTTCCACACCGAATGGAAGATCGGCTTCGTTGATCCGCCTGACCTGGGACTCAAGGGTGCTTCGTTCAGCCTCCTGTCCGGCATGGGCCCAGACCCGCAATAGGATCTCTTTTCCCTCGGGTTGGTCAGTATCTGGACCGCAACCAGGGAGCGTCAGACAAAAAAAGACAAGAGAGAGGATGTGCGATATCTTAAACACTGTCTAGGCAATGGAATGGTGTTGTAGCTGGGTGTTTGATACTCCCGTTCATGAGAGTATTACAACACAACGGAAATTGGGGAAGTAGCGCTTCGGAAAAGGCATCCGGGGGGAGGGTCGCAAGGCTCAGTGGTCGTACTTGTGGGGAGGAAGCATGATATACCCGGTTTCGACGGGTCGAATGTCAAACAAGGCAGCCAACCAGCGGGGTAGGATATGCCTGCGGGTCATCTGTTTCCTGGCGGGCGCCTGGGTGTTCGGGCAGGGTTACGCTGCCACGGACAATGCCGGTGACTCAACTGTACCCATGCCGGACCCGAATTCTGCGGGCGATGAAACCACGCAGATGCCTCAGGCAGCCACAACCGAGCCTGATCGACGGGAAGAGGTGTTCATCCAGATTCAAACCAGACTGCGGGAGGCGGAACAGAGCCGGGATATTCTGGTCGGGGAAAAAGACCGATTGGAAAAGCAGTTGATTGATGAACAAGGGGCACGCAGCAAGATCGAGGAGGCCCTTTCGGTTATTCAGATGGAAAGGGATCGTGCGCGGGAAGCGCTTTCTCAGACCAAGAAGGGCCTGATGGAAACGGAGGCCACCTTGAGCGGGTTTAGGTCCGAACTGAGCAAGATGAACGGGATACTCCGGCAGTACAGGGATGCATTGGGCAAATCGAAAGATGCCCTGATAGATATTACTGCCGAGCGGGATCGTCTTGCAGCTGAGCTCAAGCAGTCGCAGGACGAACAGGTGCGAATGAGCGTTCAGCTGGATCAGATCCAATCCACCGCCGGCGGCTTGAAGAATGAGATGGTGGACCTGCAGGCACGGCTTCCCAGGACGCTGGGCGGTGGGGCTTCATTGGAAACCCTGGAGCGAGAGGCGGGAAAATCCGCTGCGGAACTTCGGAAGATACAGGATGAAATACGCCGGGACTCCGGTAAGTCCACGTCAGGACAAGGTGATGCCGCCGTCAGCGCCCTACGGAATTGGCAGCTGCTGATCGCCAGCGCAACCCAGGCATCAGGAGTCTACCGCTTGCAGCCGGGGGACACGCTGGGAAAGACAGCCCAGCGTTTCTACGGTACCAATCTCAAGTGGAGACGGATATACGAGGCCAATCAACACATATTGGACAATCCGGACAGGGTTATTCCAGATTTGACGCTCGTGATCCCCTGAGGCAAACCGTTCAACATTGCCCGGAAATCGTAGCTTGTGTCTAGTTTGCGAAACACGGGTTCACAAATCTTTCGACAACGCCAATCCATGATATCCATTGGCACCCGCGGGTATGAGCGCAGGCGCGGCCGCCTCAAACATCCCCTGTGGGTTTGAGTGCCTCGATATTTGCCGATACCACAAAATCCTGAATGTTTTTCCCGGGTACCCAATCCTTGATGAACTCCCGGGACTCGTCCTTGGGCTCTATACGAATATCGCTGAAACCGGCGCTGCTCATGTAGTCTTCCAGCTCCAGGATCAGTGATGCGTTGCCGACGCAGCTGGTTATCAGCTCTTCGTCGTGGCGCATCTGCTCTGGAAGTTTCGCGGTGGCGACCACATCCGAAATGGCCAGACGGCCTCCGGGTTTCAATACCCGAAAGGCTTCCCTGAAAACCTGGGCCTTGTCTGGGGAGAGGTTTATGACACAGTTGGAGATAATGACGTCCGCTGTGGCGTCGGCGACAGGCAGGTACTCGATTTCCCCGAGCCGGAACTCGACATTCCCGAACTCGCCCTTGACCGCATTGCCGCGAGCCTTGCTGAGCATGTCTGGTGTCATATCCACGCCGATGACACTTCCCTGTTCGCCTACTTCGCGGGCCGCGAGAAAGCAGTCGAATCCGCCGCCGGAGCCCAAATCCACCACCACCTCACCGGGTTGCAGCGCGGCTATGGCCTTGGGGTTGCCGCAGCCAAGTCCCATGTCCGAACCGGCAGGCACCTCTGCGACCTCCTGATCACTGTAGCCCAGCCGCGTGGAGATCAGACTGGTGATCGCTGCATCGTCCGATACACCGCAGCAGCTGGAGCTGACGCCAGTTTCTTCCCCGGCTGTATCGGCTTGGGCAACTTGAGCATAAGCCTTGCGTACGTTCTGGCGATGGTGATCCAGTTCCAGGGCCGTGGAGGATTCGGTCGAGCAGCAGCTGATGCCGCCATCAGAACAGCAGTCGTTGTCTTTCATTTGGTATTCCTCATAAGTTCATCCCGGGGTATTGCGAAAAAAGACCCCAGGTTATCCAGCATGTCGGGTTCAATCCAGCATTCCACCATCTTGCCGTTTCTGCGCATTTCAATCAGACCGGCCCGGTTGAGTTCCTTGAGGTGGTGGGAGAGTGTGGATGGCGCGATGTCCAGCCCATCGCCCAGCCGACCAACGGTGAATCGTTCCACACAATCCGTATCACACAGGGTACCCGGCATACAGCAAGCGACCAGACGGTGAAAGATTGCCAGACGGTGGGGGTTTCCCAGGGCCTTGAACATTTCTGCGCGTTCCCGGATATTGAAATCATAATTCGACATATTTCGAAATATAGAATAATAATTTACATATTGCAATGAGTATTGGAGTTAGTGAGTAACATCCAGCTTTACGCTCAGGGCTGGTAAACTATGCGCTTGATCTATTTCCATGAGTTGATACCCCATGACCGATGATGAAAGTTTTGCAGCACTGCTCGGCGAGTTCGAGCAGAAACATAAGACCGACCCTACTATGGATGCTCCAAAGGTGGGGGATAAGGTCCATGGACGGATCGTTTCCATCGGTGAGGATCAAGCCTTTGTGGACCTGGGTGGAAAATCGGAGGGCATTATTGAGCTGGATGTGCTGAAAGATGCGGATGGTAATCTCGAGGCCAAAGAGGGGGAGACTGTAGAGGCGGTAGTCACGAGCATCGACGGCTCCACCGGCACGATCATTCTGGGCAGTCGACAGCCCCGCACCGTGCACGGGAGTGCAGAGCTGGAACAGGCGTTCCACAACCGGTTGCCGGTGGAAGGACAGGTGACGGGCGTCATCAAGGGCGGGGTGGAAGTCCAGATCGCCGGTGTCAGGGCGTTCTGCCCTGTGTCTCAGCTCGACATCCGTTATGTGGAGGAGCCTGAGGGCTACGTGGGACAGAAGCTGGCATTTCGCATCACCAAGTTCGAGGGCGGCAAGCATGTCAACCTGGTGGTGTCCCGTCGAGTGCTGCTGGAAGAGGAGCAGCAGGAATTGGCTGAAGAGACCCGGGCAGTGCTGGAGGAGGGCGCCGTTCTGCAGGGTACCGTGACGTCGCTCAAAGAGTTCGGTGCCTTCGTGGATATCGGTGGCATCCAGGGGATGATCCACGTGAGTGAGTTGGGTTTCGGACGGGTTAAGCACCCGAGCGAAGT
Organism: Chromatiales bacterium; assembly: GCA_030145425.1. GTDB lineage: Bacteria > Pseudomonadota > Gammaproteobacteria > Chromatiales > Chromatiaceae > JAHEHQ01. The sequence goes on from JAQYVO010000047.1 coordinate 23,651, forward strand.
GTTGACCCCGGGTCAACAGGTGGAGGTCGCGGTGCTGAGAATCGAAAAGACCGACGATCCCCGCCACCCGGAAAAGATTGCACTATCGATCCGTGCCCTGGCCGACGATCCCTGGATGGAGGTTGAACGTCTCTTTCCCGTCGGTACCACCGTCCCGGGGAAAATTTCCCGTTTGCAACCGTTCGGTGCCTTCGTGGAACTCACCGCCGGTGTCGAGGGTTTGGTGCACATCAGTGAAATGGGCGTGGAGCGTCGCATCGGCCATCCTCGCGAGGTCGTCAGTGAGGGTAGTGATGTGGAGGCCAGGGTGTTGAGCATCGACCGGGAGAAGCGCCGTATTGGACTTTCGCTGGACACCACCCGTTCTGTGACCGACGGGGCAGGGCTCGAAGGGGGACGGAATTATACCGACTCCCCGGGAAGTTTCGGCACGCTGGGGGATCTGCTGCGGGAGAGTATGGACAAGCAGAAGTGATAAGAACCTCAAATGGGTAGCCTGCGTTAAGCGAAGCGAAACGAAACGCGGGAAATTGACGGGGTTTTAGCCCGCTACCATTTCTACCAATAATGTAGGATGTGGTGAGTGGAACGAACCGCATCAATCTCTAAGGAATCAACTGAGGCAGCAGTGTGCCGGATGGTCCCAAAAGCACATGATCAGCATGGGGGCTCAAAGGTGTCTCTTCGAGATTGACTTCAATCAACAGGGCCCCGTTCTGCTTTGCCTGCATGGGCAGGCTGGCCGCCGGTTGCACCAGGGCCGAAGTGCCGACCACCATGAAGACTTCCGCCGCCAGAGCCGCCTGCCAGGCCTCCTCAATAACCTTTTCCGGCAGCATCTCCCCAAACCAGACAATATCCGGCCTCAACAATGAACCGCAGCTGCAGCGGGGCGGGATCTCAGCCAGTGGGGTCTGCCGCTCCGTGCCTCGATAATCGCACCGGGTGCAGCGCACCGACCAGATATCGCCGTGGAGTTTCAGGGGGCGTTGAGAGCCCGCGAGGTCGTGCAGTCCATCGACATTCTGGGTAATGAGGGTGAATTCAGGAACCTGCCGCTCCAGCCTGGCCAGGGAAAAATGGCCAGGATTGGGTTGTTTTTCTGCGACCAGTGTTCTTCGCCAGTCGTACCACTCCCAGACCAGCGTAGGATTTTCCCGAAAAGCGTCGGGAGTGGCCAGATCCTCGGCCCGAAAGTTTTTCCAGAGCCCGTCTTTACCCCGGAATGTGGGTACACCGCTTTCCGCTGAAATGCCTGCCCCGGTCAATACGGCAATGCGTTCCGTGTCTGCGAGCAGTTCCCTGATCCCGGCAAGGCTGTTTTCACTGGTCATATTGGAAACAAAGTCGTCTGGTTGCGGATTCCCCAATCTTACTGCAACTCTTTGGTGTTTGGCCCGTCAAAGGTTGGAGACTGACCGAAAAGCGCGTCATTATGATTCCGTCAAAATAGGAGTATGCTTTAGGTGTGAAAAGGATAGGTTTCAGACCAATTTTTTTCCTGGTCCTGATTGTGCTCGCATTGGGATGGCGGGTAGTTGCCGAAGATCTGGAAACTTCAGGGCAGGCCATCGTGCTGGAGGTGGAAGGCGCCATAGGGCCTGCCACCAGCGACTACGTGGAACGGGCGCTGCAAAAGGCCAGGGAACGGCGTGCGGCACTGGTCATACTGCAGATGGACACTCCCGGCGGTCTGGACACGGCCATGCGCGGTATCATCAAGGAGATCACCGCATCCCGCATACCGGTTGTCGGGTTCGTGGCGCCCACAGGTGCTCGGGCAGCCAGTGCAGGTACCTACATCCTCTACGCCAGCCACGTCGCGGCGATGGCGCCGGGTACAAATCTGGGGGCGGCCACGCCCGTGCAGATAGGCGGTCTGCCCAGTGGCGGTGATCAGGAAAAGAAACCCGCCGACAGTACAGCTCCATCGGGTGACGCAAAGAACCGGAAACTGGTAAACGATGCCGCGGCGTATCTCAGAGGCCTGGCACAGTTGCGGGGCCGCAACGTGGAATGGGCCGAAAAGGCGGTGCGTGAGGGTGTCAGTCTGTCGTCCGAAGAGGCGTTGAGCGAGGGCGTCATCGACCTGATCGCCGAAGATATCCCGGATCTCCTCAAAAAACTGGATGGCCGCCAGGTCAACCTGCAGGGTAAAACACTGGATCTGGACACGGACGGCATGGTCGTGGAACGCCTGGCCCCGGACTGGCGCAGCCGCCTGCTTGCGGTGATAGGCAATCCCAATGTGGCCTACGTGCTGATGCTGATAGGCATCTACGGGCTGATCTACGAATTTGCCAATCCGGGAACCTTTGTGTCCGGGACCGTCGGCGCCATCTCGCTGCTGCTCGCACTCTATGCATTCCAGGTGCTCCCGATCAACTATGCCGGTGTTGCGCTGATTATTCTGGGACTGGCACTCATGATCGGCGAGGCCTTTGCGCCCAGCTTCGGCGCCCTGGGCATCGGTGGTGTCATCGCCTTCGTCATCGGTTCGGTCATACTCATCGATACCGATTCCCCGGGCTTCAGTATCGCCCTTCCGCTGATACTCTCCCTTGCCATTGTCAGCGCGGGCATCATCTTTCTGGTGATGAGCATGGCGATACGCTCGAGGAACCGGCCGGTGGTAAGCGGCGCGGAGCAAATGGTGGGGTCGACCGGGGAGACCCTGGATGCATTCACCGGACAGGGATCGGTCAGGGTTCACGGCGAAGTCTGGAGTGCCCGGACCGACAACCCCGTCGAAACGGGACAGAGAATACGGGTGACAGGCATTCAGGGACTGATCCTGGAGGTCACCTCGGATGCTGCTCAGGAGGAAAGATAATGGCTGCATACACAATCTATATCGTGATCGCGCTGATCATTATTCTGGTGTTCTCGGCGTTCAGGGTTCTAAGGGAGTACCAGCGGGGCGTGATATTCATGCTGGGCCGCTTCTGGAAGGTCAAGGGCCCCGGGCTGATCATCGTGGTGCCGGTGATCCAGCAGATGGTGAGAGTGGACCTGAGAACCATCGTGATGGATGTGCCCACCCAGGATGTGATCTCCAGAGACAACGTATCGGTCAAGGTGAATGCCGTAGTCTATTTCAGGGTGATCGATCCGGAAAAGGCCATCATACAGGTGGAAAACTTTCAAATGGCCATCAGCCAGCTTGCCCAGACCACGCTGAGATCCGTTCTGGGACAGCACGAACTCGACGAGATGCTCGCCGAAAGGGAACGGCTCAACTCAGACATAAAGGGGATTCTCGACCAGCAGACCGACGCCTGGGGAGTCAAGGTGGCCAATGTGGAGATCAAACACGTGGATCTGGACGACAGCATGATTCGCGCCATCGCCAAACAGGCGGAGGCCGAACGTTCCAGGCGTGCCAAGGTGATCCATGCCGAAGGCGAGATGCAGGCGGCTGAAAAGCTGACCGCTGCCGCCGCGATCCTGCAGCAGAATCCCCAGGCCCTTCAGCTGCGGTATCTTCAGACGCTGACGGAGATTGCGCCCGGTGGCTCCAGTACCATCGTCTTTCCCCTGCCCATGGATCTGATCCTGCCATTGATGGGCAAGAAGGAGTAATCCCCGTTTTGCGGGAATCGGGTTGTACTCCGTTGGATAAAGGAATGTTCGCGATCTTGCTCATTCGTGTCGGAATCTGAATTGAACATGAGCGCTGCACACGCTTCCAAACCGGCTAAATCCCCTTACATTACCGCTGAGGGTTACAGGGTGCTGGAAGGAGAGACCAAGGCGATTTGGAAAAGACGCGCCGAAGTGACGCGGGCGTTGTCAGCGGCGGCAGCCGAAGGCGACCGGTCGGAGAATGCGGAGTACATCTATCGCAAGAAAGAGCTGAGAGAGATCGACTGGCGCATCCGGTATCTGCAGAAACGCATGCCGGATCTCCGGATCGTCGACAGCGCACCCACCGATCGGGCACGGATATTCTTTGGCGCCTGGGTCACCCTGTCGGATGAACAGGACGTCGATATGGCTTTTCGTATCGTCGGTCCCGATGAGCTGGACCCAAAGAGGGGACTGGTCAGCATGGATGCCCCTTTGGCAAGGGCCATGATGGGGCGGTCTGTGGACGATGAGGTGGTTGTGCAAGCACCGGGAGGCCAAAAGCGCTATTGGATACTGGAGGTCAGCTACGATTCTCCATAAAGGGAGGTGCTCTTGTTCCAGCGTGACTCTCTATTTTATGACAGGTATCCAGCCCCCCGTTGCCTGCAAAGGCTTCTGATCCCCTGTGCGGCTGACCCACGCGGCCAAAGCCAACCGGGTGCCGGGGGCAGCTTCGGGCACCTGCAGGCCGGTGCTCCAGGTTCCGTTCCCGGAACTCAGGGTTTGATGATTGATGACTGAAAAATCCTGAGGCAGGGTCCTGCCGTGATTTTCCCCGCCACCGATCTTGGCATTGATGCCGGTAGTCAGAATAGCAAGATTCAGATTCAGCGATTCTCTCAAACCGCCCGTGGGTTGAAACTTCGCGGTCACCTGGTTGTTCCGGAGATCAATCGTCAATCGTCCCGGGGTGTCGGAGTCCTGAGGCAGGGATTTTTTTCTGAACCAGCCGCGCCACTCTTTCCCGTTAACCACGAATCCCGGGGTGTAGACCGAAGCTACATGGCCTTCACGGCGATAGCGGGCCTGTCTGGCAGAGTATGCCGGGTTCGCAAACCTGTCTTTCCAACCCAGGTAATCCCAGTAGTCGACATGGAAGGCAACCGGAATGACTGTTTTCCATAGCAGCGGGCTCTGCTTCAACTCGCCCAGCCATGCTTCGGCCGGAGGACAACTGCTGCAACCCTGAGAGGTAAACAACTCTATGAGGGTGACCTGGCGTTCACCGCTGTCGTAGCGGGCGACATCGGCGAAAGCGAGTCCCGCAGTCAGTAGAATCCCTAACGAGCATACAGGCAGTATGCGGGCTGTGAATCTAATGGTAGAAAGTATTCCGGTCATTGAAATGCACCCGGTTGATAAGCGTGATCACCAGTGTAGTTCCCCGAACTATTGAATTCATCACGACAAGATCACAAAGGATTAACGGATGCACTCTCAACACCTGGATACCTTGAATCCGAACTGCGGTTTCTTCAATATGAAGCACTGTGTCAGAATGAGTCAGTTTTTTTTACAACAGAGTGGGAACCTTGGTCCTGATAAGGTATTGCGCAACGTAACACTCAGAAAAACAATGAAAAAAAATAATTGGCATAAGTTTCGCTAGGTTTTTGATGTTAACAAGGAGAGCCTTCAGCGTGCAGCTAGATCGAAGAGACAGGCGGGAGCGGCGTCAGGCCAGGAGACTGTTCAATTTTCACGGTCTGAATGGGAGGCGGCGAAACCACCGGCGCGATGGTAATACCGCCGTGGTCGAACAGACCGATTTCTACAGGGCTGACCTGCTCTTTGTTGTCATATGCGTACTGATTTTCAGCGCGGCGGATGCCCACAATACCCTGTTGCTGCTGAATGCCGGCGCGTCGGAACTCAATCCCCTGATGGATTACCTGATCCAGCGGGACATCGGTCTCTTTGTCTACACCAAGTTGCTGATTACCGGGCTGGGTTTGACCGCACTCGTTGGTTGCGAATACTTCGTTCTCTGGCGATTTTATAAGGCGAGTTATTTCCTGTACCTGATTCTGGCGGTTTATCTGATACTGATCCTGTATCAATCTGCGCTCATGCCCGAAGGACTGCCGGGACTGGTTTTGTTCTAAAGATCGGTTGGATTGTTAGCCTCCGAACCATCATCTAAGCAATAATTTAGCTTAATAATCTGCATTATCGATAAATAATTTCTTTTGAGATTGCATCAAAGGTTTAATTAGCAAGCATATTTTACTGAAAAGTAGATATTATTGTTCTCAGACAGCGCGCCTTGTTCTGTTTTTCCAGGCCAGGTACACGCATCTCTTACAACGGGTTGCGAAGTGGGGTCGGGGCGTTTCCTCAAAAAGGAGGCGAGGGTTAGGTGCAAATGCTGAAGAATCTGGCAGATAGAGTTGTGCCGCTGTTGTCCTGCCGAGATTGCCGGCTGCCATAACAGGCAGTCGGCAATCTTCCATTACCATCCGCTGACCCGACGGGTCAGCGCTTGGCCGTTGACAGGGGTACCCGCTGCAGCACTTCGGCTTTGTTGATCCTCGCCATTGGGAGGTGTGCGGTCAGGGAGCCGTGGTGAACGTTTTGTTTTACGCTGACTATCTCTCCCTTTGATGAAATCAGGTATCCCTGCTTTGGGCTTATAGAGGTACTGGTATACAACCGTACTTTCTTTCCGATGTACCTGTGAAGATCAGCGACTTCGGTTTCCATGTATCGCAGTTCGCTCTTTCCGGCTTTGCCGGATTTTTTTGCGGTATTTTTCTTTTCGGAGTCTGTTTTGCTCGTCGCCGCAGACTGTTTCTCATCCTCCAGGATAAACTGTAGTTCGGAAATCATGGAGAGTCTCTGCCCGTCGGACGGGAGTTCCATACTCAGGTCGTTCACGGGCTTGCCATCAAGGGTCAACTCGACACCCAGCATCTCAATGACCTCCTCGGGCTTCGATGTCGCGAATAGCATTGGATTCAGGTCGATATCCGGATTTGCCGTCATGGCAATCTGTCCGCCCTTGGAGACAAGGGATTTCAGCATCTTTCTGATGCCCGGTCCCGGGACAAAACCGAGATCTCTTACATAGCTGTTGTTCGACTGAACGAACAATTCTTCTATGAAAAGCTTGGGATCTTTCCCAGCCAGTTTCGCACAATGCACTATCGACCACTTCATGTAGCTCGGTTCCACCTCATAGTTCAGTTCGAAGTTATTAAGCGAGGGCATCTGCTCCATGACCATGGAACCGGGTTGGGGCATATTTCCCAGTTCCAGTTCTATGGAGAAGGACTCGATGCTGTCCAACTGGTAGTCAAAGAACACCTTGACCTCGCCGGACTTCGGATCATTTCGATAACCGAATATGGCATCGGCAATCAGGGTGTCGATACCGATCTTGTCCACTCCCTTGTACTGAAAAATGCCGCCCAGGGTGCAAGGTTTCACATCCTGGCTGGAACTGCTGCCACCGTCACCCATTCCGGTAAAATCAAAATTCGCCCCAAAACCCTGATCCACGGGGACAGAGGCACGGCGTATATTGATAACCATATCAGCCGGTGGACCCGACTTCTTGAAATCGCCCGCGAGTTTCAGCAGAAACTCGGGGCCGGAACCCTTGACCTCCATGGACGCTATCTGCATGGTCTCCCCACCGGCAAGGGATATCAGGTCCAGGTCGGTGACCATCAGGGACCCCCTCAGATCAGAGCTGATGTCCCCATAACTGATCTCCACGAAAGGTGACGCCATCTGGACCATTTTGTCCAGTTCATCCTTAACTTTAATATAGATATAGGTTTTGGCCCCGCCATAACCAGCCACGGCCACAACGACTATTCCCACCAGGAGATGTTTCAGTTTCACGACTGTTTCTCCATCGATTTGGTTTCCATGTCAGCCCATACAGGAGTATATAAGATGAGATCATACTGAGGGTATGATCTCGTCTTATATTCGACTGTAGCGAAATTTTCTGAAGTATTGGGACATTCAGGCAGTGAGTCTCCAGCGATCCTTATGTAAATCAGGATGTTGCCGCGGCCTTATTCGGCATGCTATCTGGGTTGCCAGATCAGGGCCGTGAAGCCCGGGTTCGAATTTTCACGGCAGGATCACAATCAGGGCAGCAACACCGTGGAACCTGAAGTCCTGCGATCCTCCAGATCCCGATGAGCACGGGCCGTTTCGGCCAGAGGATAGGTTTGACCGATATTGATGTTGACCATGCCCCTGAGTACCACGTCGAAAAGGTCATGAGAACTTTCGTTCAGGAGTTGTCTGTTGCGTATGTAGGTTGCCAGCGTGGGCCTTTGCAGATATAGAGAGCCCTTGGCGGCAAGCATGCCCGCATTGAAACCGCTAATGGGGCCCGTTGCATTGCCGTAGCTGACCAGTATGCCGGTTGGACGCAGGGAATCCAGAGAGGCTTCCAGCGTTGCCTGGCCAATGGAATCGTAGGACGCGCAGACACCCTCTCCGACGGTGATATCCCTGACCCGTGCCGCTATGTCTTCTTCTTTATAAAGTATGGTGTGGTCGCAGCCGTTTGCCTGGGCCAGCAGCGCCTTTTCTTCCGATCCAACACAACCGATGATTCTTGCACCCAGCGATTTGGCCCACTGGCAGAGTATCAGTCCCACTCCGCCCGCAGCAGCCATGACCAGGATCGAGTCGCCTGGGCGTACCGCATATGAGTTTTTCAAAAGATAGCGGGCGGTCATACCCTGCAGCATCATCGCTGCTGCGGTCTGGTCGCTGATGCCGTCCGGAACCTTGACCGATCGATCTGCGTCGATAACGCGTTCCTCACAATAGGAACCGGGAACCATCGCGTAAGCAATACGGTCGCCCGTTGTGAATTCCGTTACACCGGGGCCAACGGCGGTGATCACACCCGAACCTTCCATGCCCAGGGTTTGCGGCAGGTCACCCACGGGATAAAGCCCTGTTCGCTGATAAACGTCTATATAGTTGAGACCGACCGCGTTTTGCCTGATCAGTACCTGGCCCTCGTCGGGTTTGCCAGGATCTACATCTTCCCAGACGAGAACCTCTGGGCCGCCGGTTTGATGAATGCGTATGGCTTTACTCATGCAATTGATCCTCTTCTGTGTCAGGCGCTTTGGATGGGTTCGACTCCTGTAATCCGGAACCTCTGGCCGACTGTATCCGTTTTTCGGTGACTTGTGGAGGGCAGGGTGTAAGGATTGCTCTGCAAGTTCGGCACTGATAAATCTGTCCGGCAAGAACACGGTTGTGTCTGATGCTCGTTAACTGGTGCTCCCGGCAGTCGCAGCGGTAGCTGAAACGATGCATCCGCCTGGAGATGGATCGACTGATGTCGAATTCGTGGCAACGCACCGCTTCCGAACCGAAGAATGCCATTACCGCCCGCCATTCCTCGCCGTGCGGTCTGATACCGGCACCGAAGACGGTTCGGGCGACTATGTGCGCGACCTCATGGGGCACGGTACGGGCAGTGAATGTTTCATGGTTTTCGGAAAAGAGCTGCATGTTATAACGCACCACCGGCCTTTTCCCGTCCTGGAATCGTACCATGCCGGCAGACATTCCCCGGAGATCGAACCGAATCTCGATCGTCGGCATTGCGTGACGGAAATGGTGCTCTGCCCGCTTTAGCAGTGCCAGTGTCCTGTCGGTCACTGGAAGGGAATCGTTTCTGGCGTTCATGGCACGGGCAGGCGACTGGGTATGGTGAAACGGGTGAAAAACGCGTAGCCTTGTTTTTCAAGAAAGCTGTCGAGTTCGCGGATACCGGATGTTGCGATGCGGGATGAATCCCAGCTGCCCATAACAGCTCCTATTCGTTGTTGACGATTTGTACGGGAGAATACGCAGTCTCGGAGGCTCCCTGGGGCTTTAATTTTAGTGTTCAAGCTTATTGGCACCTGGTATCTGCGGTGTTGATTTAATTTGATTTTCGATTCCCGGCGGTGAACCGCGGCAAACAGCGGGGCAGTCGGTGGCTGAGGTTTCAAGATGATAAACGATATGAAGGCTGAGTTGGAACGCATTCTCTTTCATGCCCGACGCATCCTGGAAATGCAACATATCGTTAATGAGGAATCAAGGTCAGCTGTTCAGATCGAACAGTCTGTATTGAAACTGTTGGGCCAGGGAGACAGAAAAATCTGCCCGGAATGCGGCTATCTGTTTCAGGGTAATGGCTGGGATGGTATCGACGCGCATTGGCGCGCGAGGCACGAATCTGTGATGCCATATTCCGAGGCCTGGCCCCTTATCAAGGCGGGGCTCTACCCGCGTCCCACCCGTGAAAGGCCTCAGGATCTTTTTCAGGAGATCTGAGTAGGGCTTGTAGGAGCGGGCTTGCCCGCGAAATGCCTGTGATTTGTTCGCGGGCAAGCCCGCTCCTACGGTTGGTTTTGGCTTTGTCGGGTTAGCGTTACCTAAATCGCGCCCCACATTACGGCATCAGCCAGATGCCCGCGCATTTCGCCCCCTGGCCTTGTCCACGATCAGGTCAAGTTTGTCGGAAAGCGTTGGTCGGCTCTCCTTGTAGAACAGTCCAATCGGCGGGGTATCCACGTCCATGGAGTAGCCGATGGCAGCCATCCTGTCTGAACTGTCGTGATCGTCCGGCAGATTCCTGACCTGTGCCTTGAGATTCGAGTAAGTCTTGGATGTCTTGTCAAAGGTGACACAGGGGGAAAGGATGTGCAGATAGGAAAATCCCCTGTGTGCGATAGCCTGGGTGATCATTTCACTCAGGTGACGGGGGTCGCCCGCATAACTCTGCCCGATCCAGCTGGCGTCGTAGGAGAGCATCATCAACAGCGGGTTCAACGGGCGGTCCTGGTTCTGGTAGGGAGAAGTGCTGGTGGTGAATCCGAGAACCGAGGTCGGCGAGGTCTGGCCTTTGGTCAGACCGTAGATGCCGTTGTCGAACACCATATAGGTGATATCCACATTGCGCCTTGCGGCATGGGGAATATGAGCGCCCCCGATGGCGAAGGCATCGCCGTCACCGCCGATGGCCAGTACCGTCAGGTCGTCATTGGCAACTTTTATGCCCGTTGCAACGGGCAGGGTTCGGCCGTGCAGTGTGTGGAATCCATAGGTATCCAGGAAAAAGGGAAAACGTGAGGCGCAGCCGATGCCGGACACAACCGTGACATCCTTCTGGTTGATCTGCAGTTGGTTGATCGCCATGGTGACGCCGTCGACGATGCTGAAGTACCCACAGCCAGGGCACCAGGTGGGAAGTGCCTTTGAGCGGATGTTGAGTCGTCCGCTTTCACGTACCTGCTCCAGTTTTTCTTCCAGATATACGGGTTGTCTGAGATTGCCCATGGAAAGAGTCTCTATTTAGGTTATGCCGCGTTTACGCGGCTGACTTGACCTGCGCTGCCAGGCGCCTGATTTCATCCAGTATGTCGGCCACCCGCATGGGTACACCCGGAACCCGGTTGAGGCGGGTGAAGGGCTTGGAGATTGCCGAACCCACCAGGTTTGCAAACTGGCCTTCATAATTGAGTTCCGGGATCAGTATCTCCCGGCAATCCGAGAAGAACTCCTGGACCGGCTGAAGCGGCAGCGGTGACAGCATCACCACCTTCATCGCCGAACAACTGATACCTTCATCCTGGGCCACCAGCATCGCCTCGAGGATCTCACCGAAAGTGGATCCCCATCCGAGGATTCCGACATCCACTTTCCCTTCATCACCGAAGCGCTTCTGAATGGTGATACCGGGATGATCGAGGGCGCCGAGCAGCTTGTTGTGGCGTTTTTCACTCATCTTAAGGTGCATGTCCGGCTGATCATTGGGTCTGCCCAATTCGTTGTGTTCCAGGCCGGTGACGGTGTGTATTCCGCCTTCCTCCCCGGGAACGGTGCGGGGACTGACATTGTCATCTGTGAAGCTGAATCGATGATATGGGACGCCGCGTTCCTGATGGCTGCGTTTTTTGGAGCTGTCCGCCTCGAAGGGATTCTGACGCGGCAGTATCACGGTTTCATAACGATTCGACAGATAGAGATCCAGCAGTACGATGACCGGGGTCTGGTAGCGCTCCGCCATCTCGAAGGCCTTGCCGGCGCACTTGTAGGCCCCCTCCACATTGGTTGGTGCCAGGACGATGCGTTGGGCGTCTCCCGCGCCGCCGAACACCGCAAGATGCAGATCCGACTGTTCGGTTTTCGTCGGCATACCCGTGGAAGGGCCTCCTCGTTGTGAGCAGAATATCACGGAGGGTACTTCCGCCATTACGCCCAGGCCCAGCATCTCCACCATCAGCGCCAACCCGGGACCTGACGTTGCCGTGGCTGCCCTTGCCCCTGCATACCCTGCACCGATGGTGGCGGCAATCGCCGATATCTCGTCCTCGGTCTGCAGCAGCCTACCGCCGCGCATCGGGAGGTCGGTGGCAAGGTCTTCCATGATCGAAGTCGCCGGGGTGATGGGATAACCAAAAAAGGTTTCCAGCCCCGCATCCAGGCAGCCGCGGACCACAGCGGCGTTACCCGTCATCATCTGCACCTTGCTGCCGATATCCTGACGTTCCGGTGTACCCAGTTCGATGAAGTCGAGACGGAAGGTGGATACACCCTCGTCATAGGCGGTGTCAAAAGCGAGCAGGTTCGATTCACTGATAATCGGGTCTTTGTGTTTGAACTTGTCCCTGATGATCTGATGAAAGGGTTCCCGCTGCATATCGTAGAGCCCTGCCAGAAATCCCAGTGCGACAATGTTCTTTGCCTTGGAGCCGCCGGTGGTCTGGTCACTGACCTCGCGCATGCTCACGCCATACGGGAGTTGACCCGGCTGCAGGTGCCCGGAGATATGCTCACCTTCGGCCATGGCTGAGATAGGCGCCTGATCGTATAGGACCCCTCCGAAATCCCTGACTTCAGAGACGTGAGGGATCGCATAGCTGTCATTCAGAGACACCAGGATATCGGACTGGTGCTTCAGGGAGTAGGCCTGTCGGGAAGTCACCCGCACCCTCGAGATACACTTGCCGAAACCTCGGATCTCCGGGGGATAGATGTCGAAGGCGAGAACCTTGAAACCGGCCTCCGCCATGGCGCGTTTGAAGATGTCTCCCACGGCGATGGTGCCGTCGCCCGCCGAACCGCAGAACATCAGTTGTATGTCAGTTTCTGTCATAGCGCTGTCAATCATGCTCCCAGTATGGGGAAACTATTTGCCTGTTCTCATCGATGTACATCTTGTGATCGGTGGCGGTTTCCCAATGGATATCGTCACCCGTCATGTTTCTTGCCGCGATCTCACCCATCTTCTTGACGTTTTGCCATCCGTAATAGAAGCGGTACTGGTTCTCTTCGGGCGACCAGATCTGGCACACGTCTCCGGCGGCCCAGATACTGGGATCGGTGGTGCGCAGATTGGTGCCGACCAGAAGGCCACGCTCGAAATCAACACCCGAGCCCATCATGAAATCAGCCGCCGGCAGCAGGCCGAAGAAAGGCATCACCACGTCGGCAAAGATTTCGCAGCCGTCATCGAACAGGATGTGACGCGCCGACATGCCCGGTGCCCCCTCCTGGATTGTTTCAATCTTTGCGTTCTCGATGACCTCGACCCCCATGTCCGTGAGCGCGCCGAGCAGGAGTTTTCGTTCATCGGGGTCGACACGGTGAGGCCAGAAGGTTTGTTCGGTGGCCACCAGAATCACCTGGTAGCCTTCGTTGATCAGGTTGCGTGCCAGATCAAGTCCAAGAACATCTCCCCCCAGCATCACGACCTTGCCCTTCTTAGGGAGAATATCGCGTACCTGGCAGGCGGCGGTATAGAGGTTGAACCTGTTGAGCAGGGGGGCAAAATCACTCAGCTCCGCCGGCAGATTGGTCGCACCGCCGCTGGCTACCAGGAGCTGGCTGTAGGAGATACTCTCCTTGTGGGCCAGGTTGATGCTCTTGCGTTGTGCGTCCACGTGGGTCACGAAACTGTTACGCCGGACGTTGATGCGGTTTTCCACGTAGTATTCGACCGGGTTTACGAGAAAATCACGCCAGTCGCAGTCTTCGTGAAAAAGGCGTGGCAGTTCGTAGCGGCTGTAAAACAGGAGTCGGCCCGCCGTGATAATGGTGATGCGGCTTTCCGGGTCGCGCTGGCGCAGGTGGCAGGCTGCCTCGTTGCCTGCAACGCCGTTGCCTATGATGACGTAGTGTTCGGTCATGGTCACAGGTCCTGGTAAAAAATCTCGTTACGGGTGATTGATATGCACTTGGTGGGGCAGACCTTGAAACAGGCCCCACAGCGGATGCACTCGTTGTTGTCGACCCAGATCGCGCCGACCTTATCCCATTCACTGGCCTCGTGCAGAGAGCCGTAGGTTCCGTCGCCTTTGATCTCCACCCCGTCCACCATCTTGATGCAGTCGCGGGGCGCCACCTCGATGCAGGCCCGGCAGTAGATGCAATTGTCGATGTCTATCTCGTACTTGTGGTAGCAAAGGTAGCAGCGCTTTGCCTCTTCCAGGGCAAGCGTTTGGTCGTAACCCGTCTCCACTTCCTTATTGTCCGTGTTGATGCGCTCGCTGAGAGGCTCGGTGGGCATCTCCTGACGCGGGATGAAGTCGAAAGAGCGCTGCCTGAGCGGTTCGTCGACGGAAGATATCTTTACCACCTTTTTACGCCGCTCGCGGCCCATCAACCAGGTGTCCATCCTCACTGAAAGTTTGCGGGCGTGGCCCACCGCTTCCACCACGGTACTGGCCCCGTTTACGAAGTCACCTGCGGAAAACAGGCCGGGGATGGAGGTCATACCGTCCTGGCCGAGACGGACGTTGCCCCAACGGTCCAGATCCACCTGGACGTCGAGAATATCGGTGACTGTCTTCTGCCCGATGGCGATCAACAGCGTGTCACAGGGTTCGTCGAACTCGGAGCCCTCGATGGGGATGGCCTGGCGGCGTCCACCGCTTCGCCAGCCGCCCAGCCGGTTCTGAACGAATTTAACACCCCGGAATCTACCCTCATCATCCGAAAGGAGTTCGACGGGCGTTCGCAGGCCGTGAATGATTACACCTTCCCGCTTCGCTTCGTGGATCTCGTCTTTGGTGACGGGTATGTACTCTTCCGTGGTACGGATGTGAATGGCCACATCATCGGCGCCCAGCCGCTTGGCCACGCGGGCGCAGTCGAGGGCGGTAAACCCGGCACCAACGACTGCCACCCGTTTACCGACCTGTTTCTCTTCGCCCCGGTGCAGTTCCATCAGAAAATCCAGGCCATTTTCGACGTTGTCGACACTTAGAGAAACGTCATCATCCCGCCCTATGTTGCGCAGGGGGAGGGGAATGGCAGCTGCGCATCCGGTCGTAAGCAGAACGGCATCATAGTCTCGCAACAGGTCGGTGATCTTGACGTCGTTTTCACCCGAACCTATGCTCACCCCGGTTTTAAGGTCCACGCCGAGACGAATGGTGTTGTGGATCTCCAGTTCCAGCAGGTCCCGGGGCAGGCGGAACTCCGGAATGCCGTAAGAGAGCATGCCGCCGGGGCGGTCCTCCTTTTCGAATATGGTGACGTCATGCCCCAGCGTCGTCAGATCGTGGGCAGCGGCCAGTCCTGCCGGTCCTGCCCCCACGATGGCAACCCTTTTTCCCGTGGGGGTGTAGAGATCCTCAGTGATGCGGTGCCCAATCTGCTTGTGATCCCCCGCGGCACGTTTGAGATGACAGATCGCTACGGGTGCCCCGTTGCCAGGCCAGCCATGACGGCAGGCGGCTTCGCAGGGCCTGGAGCAGATGCGCCCAAGCACGCCGGGCAACACATTGGCCAGTCTGTTCAGTTCATAAGAGCGGCCATAACGCTCTTCCATGATGGTTCGGATGTAGGCCGGGACATTGGTGTCCGCCGGACAGGCCGTCTGACAGGGGATGTTTTCCCTGACCCAGCCGATGTCCCGGGGATCGGTGGAAAAGCGGACAGGGGTAACGATGCGTTGACCATACGACTGGGTATTGGAAAAATCCTCGTTTTCATCGAGTCGTATGGTGCGGATTTCGTGGTCTGCCATGTATCTCGTCCTGCATTGATAACCGTTATTATGACTCGAGCGATCATTCGAGCCGTTGGACTTCTGGTAACCAGGGCCTCCGGAATCTGCAGTGGTGCATCTTCTGGCGGAACCCTTGATTCAGGGATCACAGGCGACAGCTATGGTCTGTAAAGATTGGATTGACGATTGACGGTATTCCTGTGATTTGAGGAACAACTGCTTAATTATAGTTTGGATTATATGCTGAAAGTGTAGTTTTTTTGTAGGTTTGGGTGATCGGGGCGACACATTGGTCGGGTTTTTCAAACCATGAAATTTGGGTGGGATTTAATGCCAGATGCAGTGGCGGGATATCGCACCGGACCGGACATCCATTGCAGATGTCCAGTCTGGCGCGGAGGGGATTCTGAATTTAATCTACAGAAAGTGCCATCGCCAACAGGTACACGCTCACCACGAAGCTGCTGGATAACAGATACATGCCGGTATCGGTCAATCGGGATCGCCTGTCGAATTCGTATCTCATTAACGACGGGATAAGTCCACGCACCTGTTCCCGCATGACGTACTTGTTTTGTGTTGTCATTTTGATTGTTCCTCGTCTGTCTTTACTGAGAAAAGCTGCTGATCACCTGAAAGCGTTCTATTTAGGTTCTAACCTAGCACATAGAGAACAAAAAGAGAACATTAAATTTATTTTGCGAGTCGCTCCAGGTTTATGCCACCGGTCGGCCGACTTCAAATAGCAGGAAACCGTCGCGGGGTGGAGAAACGTTTCATTTATTCCGATACAATGGCGCGCGATTTTTACAAGAGAGAAACAACACCCATGGATCTCAAAAGAAAACTAAAGAACAGTGAACTGAAAGAAGATGTCTACAAGGGACCTTCGGAGATACACGGAACCGGACTGTTTGCCCGACGTGACATCGAGAAGGGAGAGTACATCGGTACCTATCATGGCCCTCTCGCGCAACGCAACGGAACCTATGTGCTTTGGGTTTACGAAACTGACGATACAGAAAATCCGGTGGGACGAAGCGGCAGGAATCTCCTGCGTTTTCTTAACCATGCCAAGCCCGGCAGAGGGGAGTTTGACGGCTTTGATTTTTTTGCATGCATGAACATCGAAGCGGGCGAGGAGATCACCTTTAATTACGACGGGGCCTGATCAGGCGGCATGCTCGTCTATCTTCACGGACTGAACAGTTCGAAGCTCTCGGCAAAAGCAGGCGTTCTGAGGAATCGGCTTGAGCCAGTCCCCGTATTTGCACCTTCCTATCCCGCGCATCGCCCGGACGAGGCCATCGCAACCCTGTCGAAGTTTTTTGCCGGTATGGGAGGGGAAGGAAACCCCGTGGTGGTGGGAAGCTCCATGGGAGGATTCTACGGTCAGTATCTGGCCAGACGTTTTCCGATGAAACACCTGTTCATGATCAACCCGGCGCTGCGGCCCTGGGTCCTGTTGTCGGAGTTCGTAGGTCAGACGATGACCACCGCCGACGGCGAGGCGTATCCGATTACCCGGGAACTGGTCGAGAGCACCCGCAGGTACGGCATAGCGGATCCCGGTGACGGTGTGGCGACAACACTGTTTCTGGATAAGGGCGACGAAGTGATCGATTACCGCATCGCTGAGTCCGTTTACCGAACCTGTGGACGGGTCATCGTTTATGAGGGGGGTGACCACGCCTTTCAGCACGTCGATGAGGCCATTGCGATAATCCGCGAGTCTCTGTAGGCGCATAAGCGCGACTTAGTGGGCCGCGCGGATAATAATGTAACGCTCAGAGTCTCTCTCATACGTCACGGCAAGGCGAGGTCATGCAGGCATAGCCACTCTATGTCAAATGACCTCAACACCGCCGTGACGTATGAGAGAGGCTCCCTTCGGGCCAGCTTACAAGCCCTATCCACTGCGTTGCACTCGCTTGAATTGGCTATGGCCAGTCCTGCACTCGTGCG
>JAQYVO010000060.1 GCA_030145425.1 Chromatiales bacterium
AATTCCTGCATTCTTAAGGCACTTAACCGGACGACAGACGTTGTTGTTCGTGCGTCTGGTTTTTCACAGCCCAGATCTCGTGGTTGGCCATCGGCAGCAAGCCGGTGCCGGGTAGGGATACGGAATTTCTTGGTCCGGGCATATACAAAAATTTCCATAAATCTCGGAGGATTTTTATGAGTACACAAGATTTGTCGGGTGCGGCTTACTGGAAAGCCAATGTCCGCATAATAATGGTTCACTTAGTCGTATGGGCCTTTGTGTCCTACTTCTGTGGCATCATCTTACGCCCCGCTTTCTCGGGAATCGCAGTCGGTGGTACCGATCTCGGTTTCTGGTTTGCACAGCAAGGTGCTATGTTCGTGTTCATCGCGCAGATCTTTATCTACGCGGCACAAATGAACAGTCTGGACCGCAAATTCGACGTACACGAAGACTAAGGGGAACAGACAATGGATCTTCAAACAACAACATATATCATAGTGGGCATAACTTTCGCCCTCTACATCGGCATCGCTATCTGGGCCAAGGCGTCCACTACCGGTGAGTTCTACGCCGCAGGCCGTGGTATCCATCCTGTGGCCAACGGTATGGCCACCGCCGCAGACTGGATGTCGGCCGCTTCCTTCATCTCCATGGCCGGCCTGATCGCCTTCAAGGGCTACGACGCCTCCATCTTCCTGATGGGCTGGACCGGTGGCTACGTGCTGCTGGCCATGCTGCTGGCACCCTACCTGCGTAAGTTTGGAAAGTTCACGGTGCCCGAGTTCATCGGTGACCGTTACTACTCCCAGACTGCCCGCATCGTGGCGGTTATCTGCCTGATCACCGCCTCCCTGACCTACGTTATCGGTCAGATGAAGGGTATCGGCGTGGCCTTCTCCCGCTTCCTGGAGACGAGCTTCGAGACCGGGCTGTTCACCGGCATGATCATCGTGTTCTTCTACGCGGTGCTCGGTGGCATGAAGGGTATCACCTACACCCAGATCGCCCAGTACTGTGTACTGATCTTTGCCTACACCGTTCCGGCCATCTTCATCTCACTGCAGCTCACCGGCAACCCGATTCCACAATTGGGCCTGTGGGGCAACGTCAGCGACGGCACCCCGCTGCTGGCAAAACTGGACATGACCCTGGTGGATCTCGGCTTCGCCGAATACACGGCACAGAAAGGCGGCACCTTGAATATGGTGCTCTACACCTTCTCGCTGATGATCGGTACCGCCGGCCTGCCCCACGTTATCATTCGGTTCTTCACCGTGCCCAAGGTGCGTGACGCCCGCATGTCCGCCGGTTGGGCGCTGGTGTTTATCGGTATCCTCTACACGACCGCCCCCGCCGTTGGCTCCATGGCCTTCTACAACCTGGCCAACACCGTGCAACCCGGTCCGGTCGCTGATCCCGCCGGTGCTCTGTCCTATGAGGAACGCCCGCAGTGGTTCAAGAACTGGGAGAAAACCGGTCTGCTCAAGTTCGAGGACAAGAACAGCGACGGCCGTATCCAGTACCGCAAGGGTGACGCCAACGAGCTGAAGATCGACCGCGACATCATGGTGCTGGCAAATCCGGAAATCGCAAAGCTGCCGAACTGGGTTATCGCCCTGGTAGCAGCGGGTGGTCTGGCTGCTGCACTGTCCACTGCAGCCGGTTTGTTGCTGGCCATCTCTTCGTCCATCTCCCATGACCTGATGAAAGGTATATTTGTTAAGGACATCTCGGAGAAAGGCGAATTGCTTGCCGCCCGTATCGCCATGGGAGGCGCCATCGTGGTGGCCGGCTACTTCGGTCTGCATCCGCCCGGATTCGCGGCGCAGGTGGTGGCGCTGGCTTTCGGTCTGGCCGCTTCCTCCATCTTCCCGGCGCTGATGATGGGCATCTTCAACAAGAAGGTGAACAACACCGGTGCGGTGGTTGGCATGCTGGCAGGTCTGGGATCCACCCTGATCTACATCTTCTGGTTCAAGGGCTGGTTCTTCATTCCAGGTACCGCCATGGCGGCCAACACTACGGCCAACCACTTCATGGGCATCGCTCCGGAAGCCTTCGGTGCCGTGGGCGCCATGATCAACTTCGCGAGTGCCATCATCGTCTCGAAGTTGACCAAGGAGCCGCCGGAGCACATCCAGCACCTGGTGGAAGACATTCGTGTCCCCAGAGGCTCAGGAGGTGCAGTAGACCACTAATCACAGCGATTAATGTGATGTAATATGGGCCCCGCTTCGTGCGGGGCCTTTTTTTTTGCTACAGAGTCTTTCTATGGAAATCGAACTGCTTGAAATTCGGGATTTTCTCGCCGCGCACCACCCGTTCGACCAACTTCCGGACCCGATCCTCGATCTCCTCCCCGAGAAGCTGGAGGTCCGGTATTTCAGGCGCGAGACAGCCATCCCGGACACCGGCTCCGTGAACAACTACCTCTACATCGTCCGCTCCGGCGCGGTGGAACTTCTCGACCAGGAAGAGGAACTGCTTGCCCGCCTCAGCGAGGGAGACATGTTCGGCTACAGGGCCTCCCACAGAAAGACCCAGGAACTGCAGCGCCGGGGCACGGCCATTGAGGATACCCTGGTTTATCAGCTGCGGGCGACGCATGTAGACCGGCTGTGTGACAAGCACCCCCAGTTCGCCTATTTTTTCGGTCCGGCCGGGAGCGACATGCTGAGGGATGCCGTGGCCGGCAGCGGGCAGGATTCGAACAGCCAGCTCAACCTGATGACCACCCGTATCGGGGACCTGATTAACCGCGATCCCATCTTTACCTCTCCCAGCTCCACCATCCGCGAAACCGCACGCATGATGAGCGATGAGCGCGTATCTTCCATCCTGGTGGTCGCCCAGGGTCAGCTGGCGGGCATCGTCACGGACCGGGATCTGCGCAACCGGGTGGTGGCCGACGGGCTGGACTACGACATGCCGATCACCGAGATCATGACCTTCAATCCCACCACCGTGGACGAAAACGATTTTGCCTTCGAGGCCCAGCTGAAGATGGCCAGGAAAAATGTCCACCATCTCCCCGTAGTCCGCGGTGAAGACGTCAAGGGGATGCTGACGGTTACCGACATCACCAAACACAACACCACCTCCGCTGTCTATCTGGTCAACGACATCTACAAGAAAGAAAAAGTGGAGGAGATGCAGGAGATCAGTGCCAAGGTACCGCAGCTACTGCAAAGTCTTGCCGCGGCCGACGCCACCGCAAACAGTGCCGGTCACGTCATCACGGCGATCACTGACGCCATTACCATCAGACTGCTGCAACTGGCCGAAGAAAAGCTGGGGAAAGCGCCGGTGTCCTATGCCTGGCTCGCAGCCGGGTCCCAGGCCCGCGATGAACAGACCGCAAAATCCGACCAGGACAACTGCCTGGTAATGGACGACAATTTTGATCCGGACACCCACGGCGAGTACTTCCGGGAACTGACACGGTTTGTCTGCGATGGCCTCGATGCCTGCGGTTACATCTACTGCCCCGGTGAAATGATGGCCATCACTGACAAGTGGCGCCAACCGCTGCGGACCTGGAAAAGCTATTTCAACAAATGGATAGACCAGCCGGAACCCCTGGCTTTGATGCTGACTTGCGTCTTTTTCGACCTGCGCTGCGTGCACGGCAACATCAACCTGTTTCGTGAGCTGCGGGAGCATGTGCTGAAAAAGACCCGAGGAAACCGGATCTTTCTCGCCCATATGGTGGGGAACGCCCTAAAGCACCAGCCCCCGCTGGGCTTTTTCCGTAATTTCGTACTGATTCGGGGCGGAGAACACGATCAGACCTTCGATATGAAGCACAACGGAATTATTCCGATCGTTGATCTGGCCAGGGTCTATGCACTGGCGGCGGGCAGCGAGGCCGTGAACACCCAGCAGCGCCTGTCGGAGGTCGCCCAGGGCGGGGAGGTCACCGCGGACAGTGCCCGGGATCTCAGTGACGCCCTGGAATTCATCAGTTTCATGCGTATCGAACACCAGGCGCACCAGATCAGAAACGACATCGAGCCCAACAATTTCATGACACCCGACGACCTTTCCCATTTCGACCGCAATCATCTCAAGGATGCCTTCACGGTGGTCCGGACCATGCAGAACGTGCTGGACCAGCGCTACACGAGATAGGCCTGTGTCATTCTGGAAATACCTGTTCAACATTGAGGAACGCCGCAACTGGTGGCTGCGCAACATGCCTGAGTGTCCGTTGCGCGACTATTACGAGATTTCGTTTGCAAACCTGGAGGCCGACTGGCGGCAGGTGGATTATCTGGCCCTGGATTTCGAGACCACCGGGCTGGACGATGAGAAGGACGAGATCATCAGTATTGGTTACGCCACGGTTCGCGGCCACACTCTTCATCTCAGTGATGCAACCCACGTGCTCGCCAAACCCAGCGGCGCACTCCCGGAGTCCTCAGTGGTGGTGCACGGCATCATGGATGACCGGGCGGCAAACGCCCAATCCTTGGAGGAAGCCCTTTCAGACCTGCTCTATTCACTCGCCGGCAAGGCCATGCTGGCCCATCATGCCGCCATTGAGTACCACTTTCTGAGCAACGCCTGTCAGCGTGTCTACGGTTACCCCTTTATCGGACCTGTTGTGGACACTCTTGCGCTTGAGGTCAGAACTTTCAGAAGCAGCGATCGATCGATTCGATCCGGTGACCTGCGCCTCGGAAGCGCCAGGGACCGCTACAACCTGCCGCGCTACCCCGCTCACAATGCACTGACCGACGCCATTGCCGCCGCCGAATTGTTTCTTGCCCAGGTTGCCTATCGCCGGGGCAAACGGTCACCCATCCTGCGGGACCTGACCGTTATCAGTTGATAAACGAATAGCTCTACCCCTGATTGTGTCTGTAAATCAATATATTCCACGAAGTGCATTCCATCCGTCGGCAAAACCGTAGGGTCGAATTCATTCGACCGATGCGCTAGAAAAAGGCTGTTGGCCGAATGAATTCGGCCCTACAACGATCACCCACCGGCTTGATCAGGGGAAGAACAAACTTTATATAACCCGCCGGCCCCC
Organism: Chromatiales bacterium; assembly: GCA_030145425.1. Classification (GTDB taxonomy): domain Bacteria; phylum Pseudomonadota; class Gammaproteobacteria; order Chromatiales; family Chromatiaceae; genus JAHEHQ01. The sequence continues at coordinate 5,024 of JAQYVO010000060.1, forward strand.
TTTGCCGCTGCC
>JAQYVO010000076.1 GCA_030145425.1 Chromatiales bacterium
GGTAATCGCCGCCGGTGACTCCTATAACGACACCAGCATGCTGGCGGAGGCGGATTGCGGCATCCTGTTTCGCCCGCCTGACAATGTGGTCGAAGAGTTTCCCCAGTATCCCGTGGTGAACGACTATCAGGCCTTCCGCCAGGCTTTCAGGAATGCGAGCATCAGAAGACTGGAGCCCTGACAGAGCAACACTTTCCTGCCATTTTCCTGTAATGGAAGGGATCACTTCCCATGCCTGCCCCCTGGACCCGACCTTTGGGAATGCAGGTATTTACGGCGCCAATGAAGATCCCCGCATAGTTGGGAACTGAAAAATCACATACAATAGTATGCTTGAGTAAACTAAAAACAGCTGTGGTTTCTGAGCCCATGATCGGAAGAGTGCTTCAGAACTGTCTTCCGGGAACCCACCGCATATAGTTTTTTTCGGCCCCCCGGGGGTAATTTTGTCTACTGTATTGGTGCTGGACGATCAGTCGATCAGCCGGATGATTCTGGAGGAACTCATCCGCTCCATTGGCGAGCACATAAGCGTCCGTTCTTTCTCCGACCCGGTGGCCGCTCTTCAGTGGGCCAAAGACGCATCCCCGGACCTGGTGATCACCGATTACAAGATGCCCAACATGGACGGCGTGGAGTTCACCCAGTGGCTGCGTCAGATCCCTTCCTGCAAAGACGTGCCGGTGGTCGTCATAACCTGCGTTGAGGACAAATCCATACGCTACCGCGCGCTGGAGGCAGGGGCCACAGACTTTCTGTACAAGCCCATAGATCACTATGAATGCCGCGCGCGCTGCCGCAATCTTCTGCAGCTGAAGAAGCAACAGGGAATCATAAAAGACCGGGCGCATTGGTTGGAAAAGGAAGTCTTTAAGAAGACAAGCGAGATCCAGCTCAGGGAAAAAGAGACCCTGTTGCGTCTGGCCAGGGCCGGTGAGTATCGGGATGAGGAAACAGGCAATCACGTCATCAGAATGGCCGAGTACTCATATCTGGTCTCCTGCGAACTTGGGTTGGAAAAACACGAGTGTGAGGTTATACGCCATGCGGCCCCGATGCACGACATCGGAAAGATTGGTATTTCCGACGAGGTGCTGCTCAAGGAAGGGAAGTTGAGCGATACGGAGTGGCGGATCATGCAGAATCATTGCCAGGTCGGGCATGATATTCTCAAGGATAGCCCTTCCTACTATCTAAAATCCGGTGCCACTATCGCCCTCGGACATCACGAACGATTCGACGGCAAGGGTTATCCGGAAGGCGTGTCGGGCACCGCCATACCCATCGAGGCAAGAGTGGTAACAGTGGCCGATGTATTCGACGCCCTGCAGTCGGACCGTCCCTACAGGAAAGGCTGGTCGCTGGACCGGACTCTGGAATACATGCGTGGCCAGCGGGGTGAACAGTTCGATCCGGATTGTATAGACGCCTTCTTTCGTCAGCTGGACCCGGTTCTGAACATCAAGAACCGGTTCTCTGACGAAGCCGGAATAATTGATCTCTAGGGCCTGTTAACACCATGCCCTTAATTACGGGAACCACAGATTGAAAGGCCAAGCCAGCACTCCACGCCAAATCGGTAAACCTGTATGGAAAGGGATTGCCATCGTGGCCGCTGTTCTCGCCGCGGTCATCATACCTGTCGGCCATCTCGAGCTGCTCAGGCTCGAGTACCTGATCCCCCTGGTGCTTCTTGCGGTGATAATCCTTGCCGGCTATCTCTTGATACGCCTGAGTGACCGGACCGATGAGCCTTCCGAGCCGGGGGCTCCCGGGCTGTCACCCGCAAGTGAAACTGAAGCCCGGACAGAGCAGCCCACTTCAAGACCGAAACCCACTGACAGAAAAATCCTGATCCTTACCAGCGATACCGCGGACCGCTACGGCATCAAGCGCTACCTCGATACCTGGGGCACCAGCACCCTGACCTGTCCCACCGCCGCACGGGGTTTTGCGATGCTCATCGAAGCCGGGAATGGGGATCGGCCTTTCGATGCGGTGATAC
>JAQYVO010000115.1 GCA_030145425.1 Chromatiales bacterium
GGTGACAGTACCTGACCGGTATCTTGTAGAGAGTCGGAGTGTTGTGGTACTCATTGCGGAACATGACGACAACTGAGGTGCGTGTCTAAGACACAACCTTTTAGCGGGATCGGATTCACCAAGAAACCGGGTAAACGCCAAGCTTCTGGATAAGTCGCACGACTACGGGCACGCCTATTTGCCCTTAGTGCTAACCGCTTGGTGTGTAGCCGTAAATCCGGGCGAGCGCCGGCAGGGTGTTTACCACGACGGGCTTTTGTTCACGGTAGGCGTCGAATATCCGTTTGGCAAGGCGCTGACTCGCCTGCGAGAAATAAGCCGCGCTCATGGCATCCGCCGGGGCATCGAGAATCAGGTGGACACCGGGCGTCGAGAAGGGCGAGAAACTCGCGAGCAAGTAGTCGCCATAGCTGCTCATCAGCTTCCCTTCGTGGATGAAGAAGTCCCTCATCCACATTTTTCCGCCCGTCAGAACCTCCTCCTGGCCGGGTACCGGTTCCATGATCAGACCACGAAATCGCATGCAGGAGGCCAACGAGTGGTGGCGGCCGTCGCCGAAAGCACCGTACCAGTACATCCGTACATCTGCCGGCTGCCCGGTCAGCATCAACTGATAGCTGTTAAACGTGAGCTGCCTGGTCATCAATCCGGCCGGTGGCCGTTCAATCAAATGCGATATGCCGATGAGGGCGGACAGGGCGAAAGGGGCCATACCGAGCAACGCCAGTGTCGCCACCTCCGGGATGCCCGGGTTCACCGGCGAAGCGCCGGGCTGTTGCTGTTTTTCGCGAATCGACAGATAGAGCCGGTAGGCAAGCGCGACACTCACCAGGATCTGCCACTCCGGGCGCATCGCCAGCAGCGACATCGTTCCCGTCAGAATAATGATCCCGGTCCAGGATGATAGGAGCCTCCAGGAAACCAGGCGCGGACAGAGCAGCAGCCAGGGGATCCACAGCGATTCCATCTCCGACCATGCGATCACCAGTGCCGCAAGGCCCCACCCCAGGTAAGCAATGATCAGGCGCCTTGGAGCAACTTCCGATGCCCGGCTGTGGGCAAGGTAAAACAGCGTCGACAGGGCAACGAGGCTGCCGCCGGGGGAGAAGATCGCCGGCGCGACGAGCGCCAGAGCCAGGCTCAAATGCACGATCTCAATCCAGCGTGCGCGGTTCATGTGCCGCAGATCATCTACGAACAGGAACAGGAAGGGAATCAACCACAGGAAGCCCACCAGGTAGTGCAGTTCCTCGCTCTCCCACGCCGGGTAGAAGAGATATCGATACCCTGCCAGCGTGAAGATTCGGAACATATTGGCGAGGAGGGCTGCCGGGACGCAAAGCAGCAACCTGAGGACCAGGGTACGATCGAACGATCGATGCCGGTTGGCCCACAGGGTAACGCCCCAGAGAATGATCAGGGTATTGACGCCGGAGCAGTCCTGAGTCCAAGGCAGTACCAGATCACCCAGAACGATGTCGGTGCCCCGGTTGACCGCTTCGATGCCAAACACCGCAGCGGCTCCGGTAACCAGCGGGCGGGAAAGATAGGAAAGCACCTCCGTCAGATTGGCGAGATGCAGGAGCAGGAAAATGACACCCAGCAGGAGCAGGTTGTGAATCATCGCGCCGAAGCTGTCATTTCGTTCACCCAGTCTCCCACTTCCGGTTGCCTGTGCCGCCGCTTGAGTTCCTGGCCCCAACGGTCCATTTCCATCTGTTCCTTGAGGTCTACCGCGGCGAGGAACAACAGCAACACTGTTTCCGTCGACAGCGTTATGGGTTCGGCTTCGCGGTGACTGTCTATGAGGCCAGTGTAGTCGCGTCCGAGAAACATACTACGGTCCCCCAGCAGTTTCCTGGCGGACTCGATTGCGACTGTTCCCTCCGGGGTCTTGTCTTCGATTGCGCGCCGGAGCTGGCGCTTGAAAGTCTCGACATCCGGTTGGGTGGACGACATGCGGGCAATGCGCTGCAAGGCGGGTGTCAGCTTTGACTTCACCCGTCCGGATGCCAGGGCGCCGGCTATCAGTTTCGCCAGGTCTGAAGCCAGCCCCTGGTGATTGGCAATCCTCCGAAAGGATTCCAGATCGTAGCTGGCCCAGCTGGCCGGATCGGTTCGCAGATAACTGCTCAAAGCCTGCGACAGGTCACCGTCGCGCGCCTGTACCCGTGCCCGAATCAGGGCCGGCACTTTGCCTTCGGTGACAGCCAAGCGGAGTGCAGGCAGGTAAGGGTCCGGATCCTTGGGTCTGAGTGCCTGATGCAATCGGTGAGGGGCATACAGAAATCCGGGGGAAATGGTCTGTGGGTCGAGGGCGTCAAATGCGGCCAATGCTTGTTCGGGACGTCTCTGAGATATCAGCAAAAGTGCGCGCAGGTAGATCGCGGGGGGTGTGCCCACGTCGCCGGTAAGCCGCGTCAGTCGCTCGATCTTCGATGCATCGGTGTCGAGAACCGCCACCACCTGGTTCATCTCCTCCCAACGCAAAATCTGCAGATCGGGTCCCGTGACGGGGCGCCCGGGCGAGAACCGGCCTGTCGGCTGCGATCCGGCCTGTTCGGGCTTTGAGGGGAGTTCAACCGTATTCGGTTTAACAAACAAAAACCAGGCGATTGCCACAATCCCCGACGCAGCTGCGGCTGTTGGAAGCAGCCACCGCTTTTTTGACCGGGGTCGCAGTTTTTGTCTTACGGTCTCCCTTTTCACCTTCGCTTTTTGCGCGACAGCAGTAAAACGGGGACTGCGCCCAACAGAACCCAGTGGGGTTCCGGGGCACCGCTGGGTGCGGCAATGTCGCCGCCGCTTGGGGTGGTGGCCGTGTAGGCCACGGTCGACGGGGCTTCCGAGAGGCCTATATTCGCGGTGTCCAGGGTGTTGGCGTCCGCCGCAGACAAGATAGCGAACTCCTCAAAGCCAGCCGAATAGTCAAAAAATTCTTCGTTGTCACCTGCATTGTTGGTCGTGTCCAAAAAGGTGACGATGATCTTTGCGTCAAGGATTTCACCTGTGTAGCTGACATCCTGGATCTCGATGACGTCGTCGAAAGTGGCCAGGTCGAAACCTGCGGTGGAACCGGAGATCTGACTGCTGCCCGTTTGTCCGAAAAGCGTATGGTATTCATCTGCCTGGCTGGATCCGGCCTCTTGGATCATGGCGCTTGTATTCGTGTAGAAAGTGGAGAAGGAGAGTTCGCCCTGGGTCGTTGTGATTATCAGCTCAATTTCCTTGATCGCTACACCCTGGGATGTGGATTTCTCCAGACCCGACGCGCTTTCGTTGAGGTCCACGCCGAGAAACAGCGTGCCATCGCTGAGCGACTCACCCAGTTCGGCGGCGGTGACGTCCTGCATCAAATCAATGGTGCCGCTTCCGGACTTGATGGTGTCGGTCAATATCGTGGGAATCTCGGACCGCGCACTCAAGCCCGGCAAGAGTAAGGCCAGCGCGAAAGCGCAGCACGACCAGAATTTCAGAGACCGATTTTCTCGAATGGGCATTTTTAGTATCCTAACCTAAGGCTCGTCAAAGTCCAGCAAATCAGCGTAGCGCCACGTCGGCGTCGAACGGGCAGCTAAGTATCAAGTCGGGTATCGATTCCCGCACTCAACGATTCAAACCATTGGTATTTAATAAGGCAATATTTATGCCAGCTCGCGCAAACTGTCGAATATCTTCATCGTAAAAGCGCGTACGCCGCCGTTACCTGGGCACAGCGTCTGAACGGGCCTTCAATATCGACATCGAGACCTGCCTCGAGCGTTGCAGAATGCGAATCCGTTCCCCAGGCGCCGCGCAGAATGCAAATGTTTCTGCGAGACAGGCCGTGCGAACGGCATGATTGCCGGGCCAGGCTGCTGGCATGGATCTTGAATCTTATACAGATAAGGATTTGCCGGGAGAGCGATCGATGGATGATGTCTTCACGTTTTCACTCACGCTGCTTACGATGGTTGTGGCCTGCGCAGCCGCAGCCTGCCTCTGCCGGGCGGCGCCATAAAGGGCAAACTGATCGTGCGGTCTGACTGTTTTCCCAAGCGTTGTTTTCACCAAAATCAAAAGATGGGTTAAGTAAATGGTATTGTGGGTAGATTTTGCCAAGGCAATTGGAATCATACTGGTTGTCTACGGGCATGTTGCAAGAGGTCTGTACAATGCGGGTGTGGAAGTTCCAAAAGAATTCTACGAGTTGGCAGATAGCATTGTATACAGCTTTCATATGCCGCTGTTTTTCTTTTTATCCGGAGTATTTTTTATTGGTTCTTTATCCAGGCGGGGAGCAACGAAACTAGTATCAAGTAAAGTCGATACAATTGTTTATCCTTATATCATCTGGTCTGTTGCTCAAGGAATAATCGAGGTATTGTTGTCCAATTATACGAATGGAAGCGTTACCTATTCGGAAGTATTTTCGCTGCTCTGGTCACCGAGAGTTCAGTTCTGGTTTCTGTATGCGCTTTTCATCGCCTTTATTCTGGCAACGATTATTTTCTCGCTGGCGCCAAAGAAAGCGGCAATCGCTGTATTTTTATTATCAGCCTATATCTATACAGATCCCTCTGTACTTCCAGATGTTTTTTTGTTTGCTTTCATTTCACAAAACTTCGTTTTTTTCACGTTTGGGATTGTTTTTTCGTTACATTTCAA
>JAQYVO010000137.1 GCA_030145425.1 Chromatiales bacterium
CTACAGACCGCCCTTGAGGCTGGCCTCTATGAAGAGATCCAATCCGCCGTCGAGCACTGCCTGGGTATTGCCTGTCTCCACACCGGTCCGCAGATCCTTGATGCGGGACTGATCCAGCACGTAGGAACGGATCTGGCTTCCCCAGCCAATATCCGACTTGGTCTCTTCCAGGGCCTGCTGCTCTTCGCTGCGTTTCTTCATCTCCAGCTCATAAAGCTTTGCCTTGAGCTGTTTCATGGCCTGATCCTTGTTCTTGTGCTGGGATCGATCGTTCTGACATTGCACCACCACACCGGTGGGATTATGTGTAATGCGAACGGCGGATTCCGTGCGGTTTACGTGCTGGCCGCCCGCCCCGCTGGCCCGATAGACATCGATGCGCAGATCCGCGGGATTAATTTCCACCTCAATGGAGTCGTCGATCTCCGGTGCAACGAATACCGCCGCAAAAGAGGTGTGTCTGCGGTTTCCCGAATCAAATGGCGACTTGCGCACCAGGCGGTGTACACCGATCTCCGTTCGCAGCCAGCCAAAGGCAAAGGGGCCCTCGAACCGAATGGTCGCTGACTTGATGCCCGCCACGTCTCCCGGCGAGACCTCCATGAGCTCGGTCTTGAAGCTGTGGGTCTCACCCCATCGCAGATACATGCGCAGCAGCATTTCTGCCCAGTCCTGGGCCTCCGTGCCTCCGGATCCGGACTGGATATCCAGAAACGCGTTGTTGCCGTCCATCTGACCGGAGAACATGCGGCGAAACTCGAGATCGGCGATCTTCGCCTCGAATTTCTCCAAATCCTCCACCACCGAGTCTATGGCGTCAGCGTCTTCCTCCTCGATGGCCAGCTCCAGAAGATAACCGGCATCGGCCAGCCCGCCCTCCAGTTCGTCAAGGGTCAGCACCACGATCTCAAGCGCCGCGCGCTCCCTTCCCAGGGACTGGGCATGGTCAGGATTGTTCCAGACAGCCGGATTTTCCAGCTCGCGCAAAACCTCGGTCAGTTTTTCCCGCTTTTCATCGTAGTCAAAGATACCCCCTCAGAGACTCGGAACGCCCCTTCAGATCGCTGACCTTGCTGGTGATGGGATTGAGATCCTGCATAATGCGCCTCGCTGCGGGTACTCCATCACTACCACATTGATGGGGTACTGGATGACCGGGCAGTCTACAACATATTCCAGATATACGAAAACTGTATACTCATTCTCAAATATCCTGGTAAGTATCTGCCGTAAGCTTGCCCGCTGCCTGCAATTTCCGTAATGTCGGATGTACTTTATTTCCTGACCACGCACCCGTTAGCGCGCCGTCTCACACAGCTTGACGTCGATCGACGGTAGCAGTGGGTTGCTTTCCCCATGCAGTGTGTTGCTTTCCCCATATGGAGCTAGACCTCAACAAGTTCAGAACGCTGGTTCCGATCAGTGCACTCTATGAAGACAGTCTCTTATACCTGGCTGAGCGCACCCGGGTGGACCGGCTGGGCCAGGGTGAGCTGCTGTTCGAAATCGGGGATGATGATCCCGATTCCATTTTCCTGATCTCAGGTGAGTTACGGCTGATCTCGGACGACAATCTGTCCGCCAGAATACGTGCGGGCAGCGAAGAGGCCCAGTACGCCCTGGCCAACTTCAAACCCCGTCAATTCAAGGCAGAGGTAACATCGAACACGGCCACCGTGGCGAGAGTGCCGCCGATGCTGTTGGAGAAGCTCCTGGCCTGGGGGCAGGTGGCCCCGGATCAGGTCCCGGAGGCGCGAGCATCGGCGGCCAAGGGCCCCGGTGTGGAGGAAAGCGAATGGATGATGACCATGCTCCAGACCCCGGTTTTCCTCAAGCTACCCTCCTCCAATATCCAGACCCTGTTCTCCCGGATAGAGCCGGTCGTATTTACGCAGGGGGAGGTCATCATCGAAATGGGCGCCCAGGGTGATTATTACTATATCGTCAGGGAAGGCAGGTGCAAGGTCTCGAGACCGGCGGAAAGCGGTGAAACCACAGTAGCCGAATTGGGACCCTACGACAGTTTCGGTGAAGAAGCCCTGATATCGGACGCCACCCGCAACGCGAATGTTACCGCGCTCAGCGACTGCAGATTGATGCGTCTTTCCAAGTATGATTTTTTGGAACTCCTGGAGGAACCCCTGCTCAACTGGGCAGATGCACAAACAGCAGACAGGCTGCTGGGCGAGGGAGCGATACGGGTGGATGTCAGGTTGGAAAACGAATACCAAAATTCCGGCCTGCCGGGGGCGGTCAATATCCCCCTGCAACGGTTGCGCGATCACATTCCGGATCTCAATCGGCTGCAGAAGTACATCCTCTACTGCGACACCGGCCAGCGAAGTTCGGCCGGCGCCTTCCTGCTCGGTCAGAGTGGGTTCGACACTTATGTCCTTAAGGGGGGCATCTCTCAGAGGTCTTCCTGATCCCTGTCGGTAACCCGCATCAGAGATACGAGATGTCTGATTAAAGTGTTCCTTCTACCTGAAGGGGACGACTCCAGGGGTGGAGGCGGCAGGGTGATGCCGGAAGCTAAAGCCGAAGGCGGGAATGAGGGGTTAACATAATCGGCCCTTCACCCCCGTAGGGCCGAATTCATTCGGCCAACAGCCGGTTGAATCAACTGAAGTACCGGTCGAATGAATTCGACCCTACATTACTCCCTCACCCCAACCCTCTCCCAGAGGGAGGGAGCAAATGGTAACGAACCCCGATAACAGATCAACGCATTTCGCGCAGGTAAACGACGGCGCTGCCGGCCCGGCTGAATATGCCAAAGCTTGCCCTGGAATAGGGGTCGGTCATGCCCGCGCCCTGCCAGTCATATTCCAGCCAGTCGGGGGCATCGACCAGGACCCCCACCGTGCCCGTGTTCGCCTCGCCGGGCGCCTGGAGGTTCAGGTTGTAGACGGCACCCGCGGTAGGCTGACTGAACAGGAGCGCAGGATTCGCGGGATCTTCCTCGGCGTAACCGCCGGCAATCGCGATGGATGCATAGACAGCCGTTTCCCTGCCCGCACCCGTCGATACGGTCAGGCCGTCGGAGGCGTCCAGATCCGTCAGGCTGATACCCAGCACCTGGCTGCAGCTGTCTTCCGTATTGGGCACAAAACCGTTCGCTGTCCCGTCGAAGTACTCGACCTGCAGGGGAACGGGAAGATGCATCAGTTCCGAGCCGAAGCTGTTCTCCAGCACCAGCCGGCCGTATCTTATCTGCACACCCGTCGGTGAAAATCCGTCCGGCAAGCCGGTCGCGGATACGCCATCGCTGTCGGTTATGGATTGTAGTTCCAGGTCCAGGTCACTGGTGAAGGGATCCACCCGATCGATGTCGGCACGGGAATAGTTGAAGCTATCCCCGCTCAGTGTCAATCGAACGGTCCCGTCCCCGTTATCCACCAGCGACGCCACGCCCTGGTTCCAGGTCAGGGAAACCGGTCCGCTGCCGTCGAGCCTCATCTTGGCGCCGTCACTGGTAAGTGCGGACATGAGGATTCCGGGAACTGTCAGATGGTTGTGGTCACCCGTATAGTTCTGGGTCACCGTGGGTGTGCCCATGCCGTTGTATGCGGTGATGGTGGCGACGGGCTCACCGCCCGGCTGATAGCCGACGTCCTGACCGGCATAACTGAAAGCGCCTGCCGGACAGGTGTCGGCAAGCTGCCCGTGGGCATCCACGGTCAGTCTGAAATGGTCCGGGATGAACCGGCCCACCCAGTCCCCCGCCGAGTCGTTGCCGAACCTGCATCCCACTTTGCCGCTGGCATCCGGCGAATTGCCGAAGCCGTAGATGCAGTCGCCCTGCCCGCTGTCCACCAAGGTAAAGCTGTCATCCCAAACACCCAGGGGCTGTAGCCGGAAGCTGCCCACTTCGTCGTAGATGAAGCTGCCGTCCGCGCTGCCCGTAACCGGATTGGCTGCGTTGAAGGCACCTGTCAGATTACCTGCGCGAACCGCCCCTCCATGGGCCTGCACCGGGATTGACGTATCTATCCTGGGGGTTCCGTCGTAACCGGAGACCGTGGCTACCCGGAGCGTGAAACCGCTCCCCGCAGCGGCCTTGGGGTCGCCGGAGGCTGCGGCATTGTCCAGGATGGGTGAG
>JAQYVO010000147.1 GCA_030145425.1 Chromatiales bacterium
CTGATTCCTTCGATCTCATCTCGCTATTGACGTGCCTTCGTGAAAGCTGGATGCGGGAAAACTGCACGTCCAGTTTGAGCGGCGGACGGAGGCCAGCCCCTCTTCGGAGGGGCGCCTCCTCCGACCCGACACCGACGAAGCGGTCGAACAAAGCCGGGAAACCGGGGGCGGAGGTCGCGGAGGGAAGGGGCTTGGCCAAGGGGAACACGGACGAGCAAAACGCGTTCCGGACGCAGAGCCGGAGCCATGGCGTGCCAAGTGAGTTGGACCGTGTACGCGAGGCAAGTGCTTCGACGTCAAAACCCGAGGCAGGAGCCCAGTGCGTTAGTAGCGCACGCTGGGATCTGCGCGGGGGGCGGCCCGTAAGGGCCGTCCCTACCGCAATCGCCCTAGAGCAGCGACGTGAGCCCCCAAGAGCACGAAGGTTGGGGCCTGGCTCGCTACCTGACAGAATTCTAGTCATCGGACGTGGGAAATTCGCAGCTTCAATCGCCTATCCTCACTTCATGTCTATTTGGCCCCTGAGTTAAATGGAACAAGATACCTCTGAAGCAGCTGCCCCCCTTCCTTCGTCATTATTTCCTGGCGAACGACGCTTGAATATGGCCCTGGTCGGCCAGCCCAACAGCGGCAAAAGCACCTTCTTCAAGGCAGTCGCCAGCACCTCCATCAAGACCGGAACCCTCAGCGGCACTTTGGAATCCTATCGCGAATGCATTGTGAGAATCGGGCTGGAGGAGGCATCGCTGGTCGATCTGCCTAGTATTCGCTCGCTGCATAACAGGCAAACCGAAGAGCATGTAACCCTGAATTACCTGTTGTGGGGAGATGAACCGGCACCGGTTATCTCACATGAGGAACAGCCACCCGCCGCCCCTTTTCCCAAACCAGACCTAATCATCCAGGTCATCGAGGCCGCGGCATTGGAACGCGATCTGGAACTGACGCTGGAACTCAGCCAGCTCGGACGGCCAATGGTGATTGCCCTTAATATGATGGATGAGGCGCACAAGAAGGGTCTGTATATCAATCACCATGCACTCAGTGAACAACTCGGCATCCCCGTAGTACCCACCACCGCCCTCATGGGACATGGTATCTCGGAGTTGTTTACCACCGCTGCAACCACAGCGCGGGAAAATATTTGCCCCCTTCCCCAGCCCTATAGCCCGCACATCAGTGATCGGCTACCAGGGCTGAGCCAACTCCTGATGCAAGATGACATCCATAATGCCTTCGAGGTCCCACATCCTTTTCTGCTGTTCCAACTGGCCTTTGGTGACCCGTATTTTATGGATGAAATACGGCAGCATTTTCCCGAACTGCAACCAGAAATCTGGCGACTTCGCAGTGAAGCCGAGCAAACATTGCCGCGCCGCCTTCACGAAGAGATGCATGCCGACCATCACCATCGTGTGGCTAGTTTGTATGAAACCGTGCTGCGCGCAGGGGCCCCCTATGAAATACATGATTGGCGCTATTGGCTAGATGAGTTTTTCCTGCATCCTCAATGGGGGCTGCTGGGCAGTCTGGCAGTTTTTGCCGCCGTTCTATTTATTGTGTTTGAGGTCAGCGTCTGGCTGGACAGCCTGACCGCGGCACGCTTGATCGACTTGGCCTCCGCCTGGCAACCAACCACGACAGGCGGCGTTATTGGTCGCGCCGTCGTCGATGGCCTCATTGGCCTCATTGGCATTGTCGTTCCCTACATGATTCCGCTGGTATTGCTGCTGGTGGCACTGGAAGAAGCCGGCATCATGCAACGCATCGCCTTTGTTGTTGACCGCGGTTTTCACCACATCGGCTTGCACGGCGGGGTCGCCCTACCAATGTTGATGGGGTTGGGGTGCAATGTTCCTGCGATTTGTGCCGTCGGTGCAGCCAGCCAGGGGCGCGAACGTGTCATCGCTTCGCTGTTGATCACCTTTATCCCCTGCTCGGCCCGCTCGGCGATCATACTTGCCCTCGCCGGAAAATATCTTGGCGGTCTTGGTGTGTTTTCCATCTTTATGTTGAGCCTGATTGTCATTGCAGTCATGGGAAGACTACTCGCTCGACGTTATCCCAAGACCGGCCCCGGTGAAGTGCAGGAAATACCTTCTTTCGCTTGGCCGAAAATCGATAGCCTGTTGCGAAAGACCTGGGAAAGAACCAGGGACATCCTGACCATCGTCACCCCACTGCTGGTGGCCGGAAGCGTGGTGCTTGCCTTACTTGTCCATGTACACGCCGATGTAGTCATCAACACGCTGTTATCACCGATCACCAGTTGGTGGTTAGGGCTGCCAATTGTACTGGGTGTACCGATTCTCTTTGGCATTCTTCGCAAGGAGCTATCGCTACTGATGATTTATCAGGCGCTAGGCACCATGGACATCAGCCTGTATATGGACCGGTTGCAGATTACCACCTTCCTGATGTTTCTGACCTTCTACATCCCCTGCGTGTCTACCTTCGCAGTGATGCTAAAAACCATTGGGCGCAAGGAAGCATTCTTCTCGATCGCGTTATCCGTCACCACTGCATTAGTCATCGCAGGTGTTATTCGTTTCGCCTTGGAAATCATTACCTACAGCACCGGTTAGTTTTTCGCATCGTTGCTTCGCCAAGAATGCTCGCCGTCAGTTGAGTTTGGACCAAAACGAGGGATGAAGTATTCGAACACCGCCCATCCAGTTCGTTGACATCAGTGCGTGAGCGTAGGCGCACGTCTGGAGCCCAGCTCGCACGCAGCCGCCCCAAACCAGAACGGAGTCAGCGACCGAGGCGCCAACCCCGCGAAAACATTGGTGGAGCTGGCTGGGAATGGGGCCACAGCGTCGCAGACGTGGAGCTTCACGCGCTTCGCGGCGAGAAAGGAAAAGCGCTGGCAGCGCTTCTAGAACACGCGGATCGGGGTTCAACACCGGGGGTTGGTCAAATAGGGTTTCAACTCTAATCTATTTGCCATGAAAATCTATCACGACAACACCCGAAGAGAGTTTCTCAGGAAATTGATCGTGGGCACTTCCATGATGGGAGTAGCCCCCGTACTAAGCAGCCTGCAATCCTGTGGCGGAACAACTCCAGCACTGAAGATCCCGCAACGGCCCTTTGGAAAGACGGGCGAAACGGTGGGTATCTATAGCCTTGGAGCCCAAGCCACGGTCGAACAAGTAGGAATGAAAGAGCAGGCCATTGAGATCGTAAACCGGTGCCTGGATCTGGGCATTAATTACATCGATACTTCTGCTTGGTACGGCATGGACGGAAACAGCAGCGAAGGGGATCACCTGCGGGGAACCAGCGAAAGGTATGTGGGCGAGGTGATGAAAACGCGACGCAGTGAAGTGTTTCTGGCCACCAAGACCCACGACCGGAGTTACGACGGGGCCATGCGGCACCTGGAAAGTTCATTGGAGAACCTGCAGACCGATGTGATTGACCTCTGGCAGATCCACAATATCAAACCAGGCGGGGATGAGGATATTGATTATATTTTTTCCGATGAAGGGTGCATGAAAGCGCTGATCAAGGCGCAGGAAGAGAAAACGGTCCGATTCCTGGGCATTTCCGGTCATGCCGATCCCGATCCCATGAAGAAACTGGTGGACCGCTATCCCTTTGATGCCGTCCTGATGGCACTAAATGCGGCTGATAAGCATTACAACTCCTATATCGAGAAGCTGCTTCCAACAGCCGTGGAGAAGGAGATGGGAATTATCGGAATGAAGATCCCAGCCCGCGACCGGATCTTTGGCCACGGGGGGATCCTGACCATGAAGGAGGCCATGAGCTACACCATGTCGCTCCCCATCAGCACCATCATCGTTGGAATTGACAATCTCACTGAGCTGGAAGAAAACATTCAGATTGCCCAGGAGTTTGAATCTTTAACCGCCGATGAGATGCTGACCATCGAGGAAAAGGTTCAGCCCCACCACGAACATCTCTTGTTTTACAAAGGGCTCTCTGACTGGCCGGAGGAGTGGTCGGGCAACAACGTTTGAGGAGAAGAGGAAATTCAAGCTGGTTTTCGGCAATGACCGATAATACCTTCGGCTCAACCGGTCAACGCAACACTCTCGTTGAGTAGAGCTTCCGAGTGGAAAAGACCCCCCGCACTGAGGAGTTCGCCAGTCATTTCGCCGAGCCCGATACCGCCTGGGCGGTTGCACGGCTTGAATCGCATTATTTTCGCAACGTCAAACCAGACCCCGATACCCTGTTGCTGGACCGGGTGGAACGCATCCGCCACATTCCGGCATTTGCAGTACACGGCCGCTACGATATCGTCTGTTCAGTCAAAAACCTCATCGATCTTGCTGA
>JAQYVO010000159.1 GCA_030145425.1 Chromatiales bacterium
TGGCGGGAGCGGTCTGCTGCGCAGCAGGCCAGTTACCCCTCCTCCGAGGCTTTGGAAGAGACAATGGCGCAGCTCGCCCAGTTGCCGCCCCTGGTCACTTCCTGGGAAGTCGAGGCGCTCAAAAGTCAGCTGGCGGCTGCCGAGCGGGGAGAGGCATTTCTGCTCCAGGGAGGTGATTGTGCCGAAAGTTTCAGCGACTGTACTTCGCCGGTAATCGCCAACAAACTGAAAATTCTGCTGCAGATGAGCCTGGTGTTGATACACGGCTTGCGCAAACCTGTCATCCGGGTGGGCCGCATTGCCGGACAGTACGCCAAACCCCGTTCCGCCGACACCGAAACACGGGGCGGCATCACGCTGCCAAGCTATCGGGGCGACCTGATCAATGGACAGGCTTTTACCGCCGCCGACAGGATACCGGATCCGTTGCGGCTGCTTCGGGGCTATGGTCGTGCAGCCATGACCCTGAATTTCATTCGGGCCCTTTCCGACTGCGGCTTTGCCGACCTGCATCACCCGGAGAACTGGGATTTGGATTTTGTGGAGCATTCCCCCCAGGGCGAGGAGTATCAGCGGGTGGTGCAGGAGCTTTCCGGTTCGCTGCGCTTCATGGAGAGCCTGGGAGGTGCCGAAAATGCCGAGCTGCAACGGGTCCAGTTTTACACCAGTCATGAAGGACTGCATCTTCACTATGAAGAGGCATTGACCCGGAAAGTGCCCCACCGTGAGGGGGTCTTCAACCTGTCGAGCCATCTCCCCTGGATCGGTTTTCGTACCGCAAAGATCGGCGGTGCACACATCGAGTACTATCGTGGCATCAACAACCCCGTAGGGGTAAAGATCGGGCCGGGCATGTCAGGGGAGACGGTGCAGATGCTCATGGAACTGCTGAATCCCGCCGATGAGCCGGGGAAGCTTGTATTGATCCATCGTTTTGGTGCGGACCGGATCCGTGAAGGCCTGCCGCCCCTGATCAGGGCGGTGCGCGATAGCGGAAGACGCGCGCTCTGGGTTTGTGATCCTATGCACGGCAATACCGAGACAACTGACAGCGGCTACAAGACAAGACGGTTCGACAATATACTCTCCGAGCTGACACAGTCATTCGAGATTCATCAACGGGAGGAGAGTATCCTGGGTGGCGTACATTTCGAGCTGACCGGCGACGATGTCACCGAGTGCATCGGCGGCGCCCGCGGCTTGGACGAGGCAGGCCTGGAACGCGCTTACAAGACCCAGGTGGATCCCAGGCTCAACTACGAACAGGCCCTGGAGATGGCTATGGCCATCGTCCGAAAGACAGGGCGCTAGTAGAAAATCAGGTAGAAGACGCTCGTCAGCCCTCCATTCTTGCTGGAAGCACCTCTTTCAACCTCTCGGCCAACGACCTCAAAGTCCTCTCTGTGGTTTCCCAGTCTACGCAGGCATCGGTAACCGATACGCCATATTTCAACTGGGACAAATCCTCTGGTATGGGTTGATTACCCCCGTATATGTTGCTTTCCAGCATCATACCGATGATGGAGCGATTGCCTTCCACGATCTGGCTGGCAATATTCTCGACCACCAGCGGCTGAAGCTCCGGCTGCTTGTTCGAATTGCCGTGGCTGCAGTCGATCATGATGTTCTCCTGCAGACCGGCCTTACGCAGCGCTTCCTCCGAGAGTGTCATATGCACCGAATCGTAATTTGGCTGATTGTTTCCACCCCGCAGGATGATATGGCTGCAGATGTTGCCCCGGGTCTGGATTACGGTCACCTGCCCATACTGATTTATGCCGAGAAAGCTATGGGGTCTGGATACGGATTGCAATGCGTTGATCGCCACCGTCAAACCGCCATCGGTGCCATTCTTGAATCCCACGGGCATGGACAATCCCGACGCCATCTCCCGGTGGGTCTGAGACTCCGAGGTGCGCGCACCTATGGCCGCCCATGAGAACAGGTCGGCCAGATACTGGGGACTGATGGGATCCAGGGCTTCGGTCCCAACCGGGACACCCTGATCCGCGAGCCACAGCAGGAGCTCCCGGGCCTTGTGCAGCCCTTCCTCGATGTAGAAGGAATCGTCCATCCGGGGATCGTTGATCAGTCCCTTCCAGCCCACGGTGGTGCGGGGCTTCTCGAAGTAGATGCGCATCACCAGAAACAGTGTGTCTCCCAACTCCTCCATAAGCGCTTTCATCCGACCGGCATAATCCTTGGCGGACTCTATGTCGTGGATGGAGCAGGGTCCGGTCACAACCAGCAGACGGGGATCCGTTCGGCGGAGGATGTTACGTATGGTCTGCCGCCCGTCCAGGACTGTTTTCTCGCCCTGTTCTGAATTCCGCAGATGACTTTTGATATCCGCCGGGGAGATGAGCACCCGCTCGGAAGTTACATTGGTGTTGTTTAAGTTGTCTGTCTGCATGTTTTCCAGTGTGTGTTCCCGCTACCGGGAAATCCGGTACGGCAGATAAGGTCGCATTATATCAGACGGACGGCATCGGCCGGGAAAGTCGCCCCCGGGCTACGAACCCGCTTGCCGGCTGATCTTCCAGCAGTTGTGGATCCTGGGATTCCGTTTGAAATCCGGGGGCAGCGTCTGCCGGCTGATGTCCTCGATGTGGAGATCGGCCAGGGCAGCGGAATCCAGCTTGAAGGTCCGCTGGTTGTTTGAAAAAACAAGAATACCCCCCGATTCCAGCAACTCCATTGTCCTCCGAATCAGGGCTACATGGTCGCGCTGTACATCAAATGAGTGGTTCATGCGCTTTGAGGTGGAAAAGGTTGGTGGATCCAGAAAAACCAGACCGTATTTTTGCCGTCTGACGTTCTTCTCCAGCCACTCCAGGCAGTCCGCCCGGATGAACCGGTGTTCGTAGACGCCGTCAAAATTATTCAGGGTCATATTGCGCCTGGCCCACTCCAGGTAGTTGCCCGACATGTCAATCGTGGTGGTGGACAACGCACCTCCCGCTGCGGCGAGGACCGTCGCAGAACCCGTGTAGGCAAAGAGATTGAGAAAGTGCCGCCCGCCCGCAAGACTGGCGATCAGTCTTCGTGTGATGCGATGATCCAGGAACAGGCCGGTGTCCAGGTAATCCTCGAAGTTCACCCAAAACCGGCAGCCCCCCTCCTCTACCTGCATGAAGCGCCCCTTGGCGGCGAGGGGCTGGTACTGGTCACGACCTCTCTGGGGCCGTCTGACCTTGAAGAAGAGTTGATCTTCCGGAATGTCCAGCTGCTCCAGCAGCACCCCCAGAGCCTCACGCAACCGCACCCTGGCCTTCCCCTTGTCCACGGTTCGGGGGGCCTGGTACTCCTGGGCGTGCACCCACCGCTTCTCCCCTTCATAGACATCGACGGCCAGTGCATATTCGGGGAGATCCGCATCATAGAGCCGGTAACAACGGATCTCCTCGCGCTTCAGCCAGCTCGACAGGTGCTTGAGGTTCTTGCGCAACCGGTTGGCAAACATCGCGGCGCCGTCTGATCGCTCCTGCGCCGTCAACGGACGGGGATAAGCCCGATCTGAGACAAACCACTCGGGTGAGACCTCAAAGTGCAACAGCTTGCATTCAATCCTTCCGTTATAAAGCGAGTGAATGCGCTTTGCGCGCAGGCCGAAACGTTTGCCCAGTTCGGGATTACCCGTGAAAACACCGGCTCTCCAGCCGGGAAAGTGGGACTTCAGGGTTTGACCCAATAGGGCGTACAACGCGGGGAGACCGCCTTGTACATCCAGCCGCTCTCCGTAGGGTGGGTTGGCGACCAGGAGACCGGGGGCATTCTGCCCGACCGGCCGGCACTCGGAGATATCCTTTTTCTCAAAGTGCAACTTTCCGTGAAGCCCGGCCCGTTCCGCATTGGCGATAGCAACACTGACGGCCCTTGGATCCCGATCATAACCTCGAATGTCGGGCAGTCTTTCCATCCCCGCCCGCCTTCTGCTCGTGGCCTCATCCAGCAGCACCTCCCATGCACCTGCGTCATGCAATTTCCAGCCGGTGAATCCCCAGTACTCCCGACCAAGCCCCGGCGCGCTGTCCGCCGCGATGAGCGCGGCTTCTATGGGCAGCGTCCCCGACCCACACATGGGATCCACCAAGGGGCGCCCCTTCTCGGCTTCAGCAGGCCAGCCGGCACGCATCAGTATCGCCGCTGCCAGATTCTCCTTGAGAGGCGCCGACAGCCCCTGTTTCCTATATCCCCTGAGATGCAGGGATTCCCCGGATAGATCCAGGCTTATCGTCGCCATGTCACGGTACAGGTAGACATTGATTCGGATGTCCGGTCGTCCCTTTTCCACGGAAGGCCGCGACCCGAACCTCGCCCGAAACCGATCTACAATCGCATCCTTTACCCTCAGGGCACCGAAATGGCTATGGGTGATTTTAGAGGCAGAGGTGCTGAAATCCACAGAAAAGCTGCCCTCCTGCTCCAGGTGATCCTCCCAGGGTATATCCAGGGCGCCCTCGTAAAGCGCATCCGGCGTGGCTGCGGGAACCTCCCGAAGCACAAGAAGAATCCGATTGGCGACTCGTGACCAGAGACAGACGCGGTAAGCCTCGGCGAGAGAGGCGGAAAATCCGGCCCCGGCCCGGGTCTCGGAAACCTCATCCACACCCAGCGCCTGGAGTTCCTCGACTACCAGCGACTCCATATTTTTTGGAACTGTGGCAAAAAAACGGTAGCGCATGAGGGAAATGTCCGACAAAGTCATACTCGTTTGCATTTTCAATCTTTCGTCAATCGGGCGCTACTAACCGGGCAGCTACATCCCCGGGACTTGGGGTGTCCAGATAGGGAACCTTACCAAGTAGGGGCGCCCCTATCAGTCGAGACAGGGTTTCAATGCTACCTTCAGGCTCGAGCATTCCGGGATCCACATGATTGGCCACCCATCCTGCCAAACGGCAACCCGAACCCATAATAGATTCCACGCTCAACAGCCCGTGATTAATGCAGCCCAATCTGACCCCCACCACCAGTATGACCGGCAGATCCAGTTTTCGGGCGAGTTCCGCAATCCCCCAGTCAGTTCCCAGGGGGACCCGCCAACCCCCAACCCCCTCCACCAGAACCCTGTCTGATGTCGCGGCCAGCTGCCGGTAGCACTCCACTATCACATCCATCTCCAGCCGGATGCCGGCATCTGACGCGGCCAGGTGAGGCGCTATGGCCGGTTCAAAGGCGTATGGATTGATCAACCGGTAGTCGATCGCATCCGATGCCCGGCGCTGAATGCTCACCGCATCCTCGTTTCGCAGGCCTTGGGCCGTCTGTTGGGAGCCTGAAGCAACCGGCTTCATGCCTGCAACCCGGTAACCAGACGCCTTAAGGGACTGCATCAGGCCAAGTGTCACCAAGGTCTTGCCGCAGTCTGTATCGGTGCCAGTGATAAAGTATCCGGTGCTCATTACTAAGAGAATCGTCGACTGATTCCGTCAAGGGAAACGGTGGTGACTTTGGGTTCTTCGATCCCCACCGGTGCCCATGCGTGACCATATACCACTTCATAGCTGGCAGGCAGCAAGCCATCGGCGCGGAAGCGCTCGTAGGCACGGGACATGGCCTGAAGCCTTCCCTTTCCGGTGAGCCCTCGATGTCGCCCCTGGGTGACATTGTGTGCACCCAGGATCTTGAGGTCCCGCATCAGCTTCCCCACGCTTTCGTAGGTCATGGTGATTCGATCCACGTCCATTACCGGTTCTGCGAAGCGTGCCCGCACCAGGGCATCACCTACATCGTGCATGTCCGGAAAAAAACTGACATGACTGTGGCCGTCCGCCTCCGACCAGGCCTCCCGCAATTCCTTCAGCGTATCCGGTCCGAAGGTGGTGAACATCAGAAGCCCCCCTGGTTTCAAAATCCGGATCAATTCACCGAAAGTCTGTTCCAGATCGTTGCTCCACTGGATGGCTGCGTTCGAGTAAATAAGATCGACACTCCGATCCGCCAGGGGCAGCTGTTCCAGGTCAGCGCAAAGGCTGTGCGGTTTTCGGAAGCGTCGCCCACGTGCACGCACCTGAAACAGCATCGGCAGGGCGAAGTCCAGGGCCAGCACCCGGGATCTGGGGTAACGCCTGATCAGCTCAGCTGTGGCGACACCTGTACCGGCGCCCAGATCCAGAACGGTTTTGGGCTTGATCCGGACCAGTTCCAGGCGCTCCAGCATTCGATTGCCGATCTCCCGCTGCAACACCGCCACCTCATCATAACGGTCGGCCGCCCGCGAAAAAGCCAGGCGGGCCTTTTGCTTGTCTATCATTGCCGCAGGATCAATCATTCTGCACACCGATAAAGCCGTTAAGTGCTTCGAGGCTTTCAACCGGATGGGAAATGAAGGGCGCATGGGCACAACCCCGCAAAATCCGGACCCTGCTGTCGGGTATGCTCATTCGTGCCAGATCCTCCGCCACCCCGGCCGGCACCAGCGTATCCCGCTCGCCCAGCAGCCACAGGCAGGGGCAGCGCAGATTCGGCAATTGGTCTCTCAGATCCACGTCCAGAAGCAGATCCAGTCCCTGTTCCAGAGCCTTGGGATGGGGTTCTGGGCGGGCTATGAGGTCACTGCGCAGCAGCCTCAGACTTTCCCTGGCCGCCTCGTCACCCTGCACCTGGAGCGACAGAAAACGGGCGAGCGTCTGCTGGTGATTTCTCCTCAAGGCCACCGAAAACTGCCTCAACGTGGGTTCATCAACGGCATGCGGCCAGCCGGGTCCCTTGACAAACCTGGGACTGCTGTTTACCAGCAGCAGTTTCCTGACCCGATGCGGCGCATCCAGCGCAGCCCTGAGCGCCAGGTGTCCCCCGAGGGACCACCCGATCCAATCGGCCTGTTTCGGCATCACCTCAAGGCAGGCCAATGCCCAACTCTCCAGAGAGTTCCATGCGGGATCGTAATCACTGCCGCCGTGACCGGGCAGTTCCACCAGGGTCACCCGATGTCTTTCAGCAAGATTCGGTACAATGGCCGACCAGACCACTTCATTCATGCCCCAGCCATGGAGCAGCACCAGATCAGGGCCCTGTCCCCGCACACGGGTATGCAGTTTCACAGCGGCTCCTCAACCTGCAGTTTGCCCAGGGCGCTCAGCAGTCGAAGGACCTGTTGTTCGGTATGGGCGGCAGACAGGGTCACCCGGAGCCTGGAACTGTTTTCGGGAACCGTTGGTGGACGGATGGCACTGACCATGATCCCCTCAGCCTCCAGCCTCCGACTCCACGCCAGTGCCTTTTGCGCCGAGCCGACCACTATCGGCTGAATCGGCGTCTCGGAAACCATGAGAGGCAGGCCAAGCTCCGAGGCACCCTCGCGAAACAGCGCTATCAGCATCCTGAGTTTTTCTCTGCGCCACTCCTCTTCGCGGACCAGTAACAGACTTGCCCGGGTGGCCTGGGCCACAGCTGGCGGCAGTGCCGTGGTGAAGATATAACTGCGAGCCTGCTGTATCAGTGTCTCGATGAGCGCTTCGGATCCCGCCACAAAGGCACCGAAGGTGCCAAAGGCCTTACCCAGAGTACCCATCAGGATGGGTACGTCGTCCATGCCGAGGCCGAGATGCTCCAGGGTCCCCCGGCCTTCCCTGCCCATTACTCCCAGGCCATGGGCATCATCCACCATCAGCCAGGCATCCTTCTCACTGCAAAGTTTCGCCAGTCCACAGAGCGGGGCCACATCTCCGTCCATACTAAACACCCCGTCAGTGGCGACCATCACACGGCCGTCTCCCCGACGGCCCAACCAATTTTCCAGCACCTGGATATCGCCATGGGGATACCGCCGAAATCCGGCCCGGGACATCAACCCGCCATCGATGAGCGATGCGTGGTCCAGCCGGTCCCCGTAAAACCTGTCACCAGTACTCAGCAGTCCGGAGATCACCCCCAGATTGGCCATGTACCCAGTGGAAAACAGCAGGGCGCGCGGGCGTCGGGTAAATTCCGCCAGTTCCTCCTCGAGCTGATGATGCGCAGAACTGTGGCCGTTAACCAGGTGCGCGGCGCCGCTGCCCACACCATACTGCGCCGCCCCCTCCTGCATTGCCGCAACAACCTTGGGATGGCCCGCAAGGCCCAGGTAGTCGTTGCTGCAAAAACCGAGCACGAAGCGACCGTCGATCTTCAGTTCCGGTCCCTGTATACCCTCGGATACCCTGCGTGCGCGGTACAGATGAACCTGCCGGCGGCGCTCCAGCTCAGTTAGGAGGCTGCGCATTTGCCAGCCTGGGATCAGACGGCAGCAGCCGTCTGATCCGGATTTCGGCACGTTTTGCCTACCTGGAGTTCCGGGCTCTCCTCGAAGTCGATATCCAGACGCCGAAACAGTTCCAGGTCCCGGTTTGCCTCGGGATTGTCAGTGGTCAGCAGCCGATCACCATAGAAAACGGAGTTGGCACCCGCCAGAAAACAGAGCGCCTGCATCTGGTCGTTCATCTGGGCGCGGCCGGCGGACAGACGCACATAGGAGCCGGGCATTAGGATACGCGCCACCGCAATGGTGCGAACGAACTCGAAGGGATCGAGTTCCTCGGCGCCAAACAGCGGGGTGCCTTCGACTTGCACGAGGAGATTTATCGGAACTGAATCCGGATGCTTCGGCAGGGTGGCGAGTTCTCTCAGCATGGAAGCACGATCGACGCGGGACTCGCCCATGCCCAGAATGCCCCCGCTGCAGACACTTATCCCGTGGCGATTCACATGCTCCAGGGTGTCTAGGCGATCCTGAAAGGTGCGGGTGGATATGACGTTGCCGTAGAACTCCGGCGAGGTATCCAGATTGTGGTTGTAGTAGTCGAGCCCGGCCTCCTTGAGCCGCCCGGCCTGCTCACCGCTCAGCATACCCAGGGTGACACAGGTCTCCATGCCGAGATCGCGCACCGCCTGTATCATTTCGATCACACGATCCAGATTCTTGTCCGTCGGATTGCGCCAGGCGGCGCCCATGCAGAATCGGGTGGCTCCCTTTTCCCGGGCAGACTCTGCCGCCTGCACTACCTCTTCCAGGGGTAGCAGTTTCTCTTTTTCCAGACTGGTCTGGTGCTTGGCACTTTGTGAACAGTAACCGCAATCTTCGGCGCAGGCGCCGGTCTTGATGCTCAACAGGGTACTCACCTGCAGACGATTCGGGTCGAAGTATTCCCGGTGAATGGTCTGGGCACGAAACATCAGGTCGTTGAAGGGCAGGTTCAGCAGGTCTTCTATCTGTTCCTGGGCCCAGTCGTGTCTTGGTTTCGAATGGCTCATGGCTCGAGGCTGCCTCACAGGGTGCGACCCGGTCGTTTTTTTTACCGGGGTAAGGGATAATCGGGACCGACCATACTAAAGGATGCATGGCGCCTGTCAACCGAGAAGGATCTCGATGATTTACAAATGGTTAAAATCTACACAATACCTGGTCTACCCACCCACCTGCCTGCTTTGCGGTGGACGGGGTCAACAGGGGCTTGACATTTGTGAAGGCTGCCTTCGGGAACTGCCCCGCAATCTAAGCTGCTGCCCTGTTTGCGCCCTGCCACTTCCGCAGGAATACGGGGCCGCCACAACATGCGGAAACTGCCTCATGCACCACCCCGGGTTTGACCTTAGCCATGCCCCATTTCTCTACCTTCCCCCTATTGGGCGGCTTATCGGTGACCTGAAATTCAATAGCGGGCTGACCCAGGCAAGGCTGCTGGCCCGGTTGGTGGGGGATTCTCTGGAAACAGCCATGGAACGCCCGCCGGAACTCCTGATTCCAATACCCCTGCATCCCTCCCGACTCAGGGAACGGGGATACAACCAGTCCCTGGAACTCGCCCGGCCGCTGAGCAGGCAATTCGGCATCCCGCTGCAATACAACCTCTGCACCCGCATCCGGGCAACACCACACCAGCTTTCACTAAAAAAACAGGACCGGGCTCGCAACGTCAAGGGTGGGTTTCGCGTATCGGGCAAACTCAATGCCAGACACGTGGCGCTGATTGACGACGTAATCACAACAGGCGCCACAGTATCGGAACTGGCGAGGCTGTTGAAGAAAAACGGCGTGGAGCGCGTGGATGTCTGGGCGGTGGCGAGGACACCCTAGGAAGAAGGGCCGAGGGGCGAGGGCCGAGGGCCGAGGAAGAAAAAAAGAACCCAGATTCTCTGCCCTCTGCCCTTGGCCCTGTCTTCCTAGGCCCTTCTTCCTCGGCCCTTGGCCCTATCTTCCTAGGCCCTTCCCCCCCAACTACCATTTCCTTTGCGTTGTATCAAGGCCCGGAAAGTAGATCCCTACTTATAATATCGAAGAAGCCTGGAGCAGAAAGGCAAGGGTTGGTCTATCCATAAAAAAATAGAACCGATTTCCAAATTCTTTGATACACAGGAATATAAATCATGCTTGGCGAGATGCACGATATACTTCACGAGTTTCCCAACCGGGAGGAGATCATCAAGAATCTCCATGATAACGATACCGAATTTGCACAGTTGATGGACGAGCACGATAAACTCGACAACCAGATTCGGGATCTGGAACAACACGATCAGCCGACCTCCGACTTCCGCATGGAGGAGTTGAAGAAAAAACGCGCGTTTCTAAAAGACCGGATCTACGAGATTCTGCGCCTCCAGAACTGAGATTACCCGATTACCGCCCGCTTCCGGAGGCGAGTTGTTGCCTTTGGGGGGTGGTTATGTGCGTAGTTTCCCAACCTGACCGGACCTTCGGGATAAAAATCAATGCAACAGCTCAAACTCGGTATCCCCAAGGGGAGCCTGGAGTCATCCACGATCAACCTGTTCAAACAGGCAGGTTGGAACATCACGCCTCACTCGCGCAACTATTTCCCCTCCATCAATGATGCCGACATAAGCTGTGCCCTGGTGCGTTCTCAGGAGATGGCGCCTTATGTCGCCAATGGCACCCTGGACCTGGGGCTCACCGGGCACGACTGGATACTGGAAACGGAATCCGATGTGGAAGAGATCTGCGAACTGGTCTATTCAAAGAGCACGGATCAGCCCGCCCGCTGGGTACTGGTAGTCCCGAAGGACTCGCCCATTCAATCCCCGCAGGACCTGCAGGGCAAACGTATCGCCACTGAACTGGTCGGATTCACCCGCCGCTATCTGGCCGAACAAGGCGTCGAGGCGACCGTGGAATTTTCCTGGGGCGCCACTGAGGCAAAGGTGGTGGAGGGGCTGGTGGACGCGGTGGTCGAGATTACCGAGACCGGCAGCACCATCAAGGCGCACGGCCTGCGTATCGTATGCGATCTGCTCTACACCGAGACCCGACTGATCAGCAACCGCAGTGCCATGGCCGATCCCTGGAAACGGGCAAAAATCGAGCAGATCGCCACACTGCTCCAGGCAGCGCTCAAAGCGCGTCAGAAAGTGGCCCTCAAGATGAACGTTCCGGCCAGTGCCCTGGACGATGTGGTAGCCATATTGCCCAGCCTCCATGCACCCACCGTCAACCACCTGTTCGACCGGGAGTGGCTGGCTGTCGAAACCGTGGTGGACACCCTTGACGTACGGGACCTGATCCCGCGCCTCAGAAATGCCGGTGCGGAGGGTATTCTGGAGTATGAGCTTCGGAAGATGGTCTGAATATAGGGCCGGGGAAGGGCCAAGGGCCAAGGGCCGAGGATAAAGGAACTGGGCTCTCGGCCCTTCTTCCTAGGCCCTCGGCCCTTGGCCCTTCTTCTTCCTAGGCCCTAGGCCCTTGGCCCTTGGCCCTTCTTCTTCCTCGGCCCTTTTTCCCAGCCATCCTGCAATCGCCGGCGGTATCTGGCTCTGGGCCTTGCCGCTGACATAGATTCCGATGTGCCCGCCGGGAAAAGAGACCTCTGAATAGTCGGTGGACCCCGTTCGCCCCCTCAACGCCCTGGTGGCGTCCGGGGGCACCAGATGATCCTGTTCCGCGTAGATATTGAGTACGGGGCAGGTGATCTGCTTCAGATCCACGACAGACGGTCCGATCTGCACGGTGCCATTGATCAGTCCATTTTTGTGGAAAAACTCCCTGATGAACTGTCGAAAGGTTTCGCCGGCCTGGTCGGGGCTGTCGAAGATCCATTTTTCCATTCGCAGAAAATTTTTCAGGTTCTGCTCGTTTTCCAGCAGATCCACCATGTTGACGTACTTCTGACCGGTGAGACTGAAGGGTTTCAGGGACAGGAAGGTCCAGTTGAGCAGTTCCCCTGGAACATTCCCCAGGGTATCCACCAGGAGATCGATATCGATCTCCTGCACCCAGGCACTCAGCAGATTATCCGGTGTCTTGAAATCCACCGGTGTCACCATGGTAATCAGGTTGCGCACCTTCTCCTGATGCAATGCGGTATAACAGAGACTGAAGGCGCCCCCCTGGCAGATCCCCAGCAGGTTGATGCTGTCCAGGTCATGCCGGCGACGGATCACATCCACGCAACGATCGATGTAACCGTTAATGTAATCATCCAGCGTCAGGCTGCTGTCGGCACCATCTGGGTAACCCCAATCGATGAGATAGACATCCTGACCTTCGGCCAGGAGATTCCGGACCGTTGAGCGGTTTTCCTGGATGTCCGTCATATAGGGCCGGTTTACCAGGGCATACACAATCAACAGCGGGACTTTGCCTTGCTTTGCCCCCTTCTCGGCCCGGTAGCGGTAGAGGGTCAGCTTGTCTTCTCTGTAGACCGCCTCTTTGGGAGTGACACCCGTATCGATCTCCCCCGCATCGAGCAGGTTCTCCACGCCCCTGCCGAGCTTGCGGCTGAAATCCGACATTTCCTTGACCAGTTTGTCGGGTTTTACGTCGATCGGCAGCATGATCAGCGCCCCTCCCCTTTCCTGGTTGCAGCCGTCTTTCCGGCTGCGACCTTCTTCCTGACCGCGGCCTTCTTCTTCACTGCCCCAGGCACGCGCTTCCGCACTGCCTTTTTCCGCGATGCAGCTTCAGCCCCGGATTGTTCCCTGAGTGCATGGACCTGGGCATGCAGCGATCTAATCTCCCTGCGGTTGTCCTGAATCCGGTCCTGCAGCGTCCGCAATTCCCTGCGAGTAGGCATATTGAAGGTCCCCAGTTGATCATCGACCATGATCCCGAACTGGCGCTTGACCTTTATCAGGGCATTGATCAGCCGGCCCTGGATGCGGGCGTACTCAGCTGTTCTAACCTGTTCGCCGTAGACTTCCTCACAGGTTGCCACCCAATTATCGTAGAGAGACCGGGCGCTATCGATCACCTCGCCCGCTTCCCTGTACTCCTCCAGCCGGTGCCGTAGACGCTCGATTGAGCGCTCGCCCAGGTTGGAAAAAAAATCAGAGTACTCCTCATGCGCCTTTTGATACTCTCCAACGAGTCTGATCAGTTCCAGTTGTTTCGCCTGCATTTCACGGGTATATCCCAGGCCCGGCGCAGACAAAAAGCGCTCCGGGTCAAACCCGGAACCGCTGGATGATATGCCCTCGGGCAAGCCTCCCGGCAGATTGGAAAAGGATGAAACCAGGGTTTGCCAGCTGTGCAGGGGCATTTCCCAGAATCCCATCATGCCCGGCGTCTGGCCCTCACCCTTGCTGGAAAGGGCACGCTGGACCTCGGCTGACAATCGCGCAAGTGTCTCCGACCAGTCCCCGGATTGCGCATCGCCCGGATCTGCATTCTGAAAACTCTCCGCCAGTCGGAACAGTTGCTTGCCCTGCTCCATCATCCTGCCCATGAAATCATGGGCCATTTCCGGCGCCGCGGGTGACACCGCCTGCCACCAGTGGTCCAGAGCCTGCTCCCAGGTCTTGACTGCGGAGTCCTCGGCTCCCACGGCTTTGCGGCTCATCTCCGACCAGCTTTCCCAGTACCTGCGTTGGATTTCCACCCAATCGTCGTTCCAGAATGGCTTGTCACTCATCTATTTGACCTTGCTACACCATGAAATCCAGCGATTGAACTCCAATTCGCGGCAGGAAAAAAATGCCGCACCATGGGTGCGGCATTTTCTTTGCGCAACAGCAGTCACTCAGTACATGTGCTGGCCGCCGTTGATGGACAGCGTCGAACCGGTGATGTAATCGGCGTCGTCGGCAATCAGAAACATTACGGCCCGGGCGATGTCATCCGGGATGCCCAGACGCCCCATCGGAATGGTCCTGATGATCTTTTTCAGGACGTCCTCGGGTACCGCTCGCACCATATCGGTCTCCACATAGCCGGGGGCAACCGCGTTGACCGTTATGTGTTTGGACGCCCCTTCAAGTGCCAGCGCCTTGGTAAAACCGTGAATGCCCGATTTTGCCGAAGCATAGTTCACCTGACCGTACTGGCCTGCCTGGCCATTGACCGAACCGATATTGACGATGCGTCCAAAGCCCCTTTCCCGCATGCCCCCAATCACCGCATGGCAGGTGTTGAAACAGGACGAAAGGTTGGTCCGGATTACGTCATTCCAACGTTCCGGCGTCATTTTGGCCATGGTGCCGTCACGGGTAATGCCGGCATTGTTCACCAGCACGTCGACGGGGCCCACCTCGGACTCTATTTCCCCAATCTCCTTTTGTACCGCCTCGTAATCACCCACGTCGAACTTTCTGGACAATATGCCCGTGCGTTCGGTAAATGCCTTCGCGGCTTCGTCATTGCCCCCATAATTTGCCACCACTGTGTAACCAGCAGCTTTGAGCGCAACACTGACTGCCTCACCGATACCCCGGGTGCCACCGGTTACTAATGCAACT
This sequence comes from Chromatiales bacterium, assembly GCA_030145425.1. Classification (GTDB taxonomy): domain Bacteria; phylum Pseudomonadota; class Gammaproteobacteria; order Chromatiales; family Chromatiaceae; genus JAHEHQ01. The sequence continues at coordinate 14,671 of JAQYVO010000159.1, forward strand.
CGTCCCATCTCAATCTCCTCTTCTTCATTTAGAGTGGTTTTGTGATTATTCATTGATGCTTTCGAAACCCAGTTGTCCAGATACAGGCAGGGCCGCAACTGCTGTGCCGTTAACTGTTGAACTCCACAAGCGCAGCCTACTCACGGTCCCGAAGGCCTGCTCCCGGAATCATAATAAATCGGGATGCCTGTTCCGATTTCACGGGGTTTAAGCGAAACATCTATTCAATAATGACTTTTGGACTCAGGTTAGGCGGAAAACACAGGTTACAACCCGAATATTCTTTTCAAACCCGTCTTGCCGTCGTAATGAACCCCAACAGAATAGTGGAACCATCAACTTTCTGCCAGACCCTATTGAAGGAATTTATGGTATATCCATTCCCTCGTCTTCATCTCCACCTGATCTTTAGGGATATTTCAATTTCACCCCACTCCCGGGTAAACTGGATACTGTGCAACACCCAATTCAGAGGCCACCCGCGAAATCGATGCCAGCGCCCAGAGTTATCAAGAAGTATCCCAACCGCAGACTCTACGACACTGAGCTGAGCCGGTACATCACGCTCAGCGATATTCACGATCTGGTGATGAAGGGAACCGAGTTTCAGGTAGTCGACACCCATGATGGTAAAAACCTGACACGCTCCATTCTGCTTCAGATCATGCTGGAGGAAGAATCCGGGGGGCAGCCGCTGTTCAGCTCGAAAATGCTGGGCCAGATCATCCGGTTCTACGGTGGAACCGCACAGGGATTGTTCGGACGCTACCTGGAGGAGAGCCTGTCCCTGTTTGCGCAGCAGCAGGAACAGCTGAGGGGCTCCCTGGGAAAGGATCCCATGGAGGCCATGACAGAACTTGCCCGTAGAAACATGTCAATTCTCTCGGATGTCCAGACCAGCTTTTTGAAGGCCGCCGGCTTCAGAGGTCCAAAAGACCCCAGGGACTGAGGTCCCTAAACACCTCATCCCTTTCATCCGGGCATCTGCCGGCAGATTACGCAGCCCTGCGTATTCGGCCAAAAATTGTGCAGCGCACAATTTTTTCAATTGTCCTATTGACACAGTACCCCGCAGGATTTATGCTGCACTGCAACAATGCTGCAATGCATCAATGCATCAATGCATCAATGCATCAAATACATTGTGATTAGGGAATACGACCATGAGCGACACAACCGAAAATCTGGAAATGCTGAAAGATCTGGGCACAACCGGGTTCGAAAACGTACGCGCCTTGGGCGAACTGAACACGCGCACCTGGGAAAAGTTGATCGAACAGCAGATGGACGGTTTTGGCCTCTGGGTCAACACCGGAATCGACCAGGTGAAACTGATTACCGAAATCAGCGACTACGCGGATCTCCTCCAGGGCCAGACGGCGTTGAGCAGGCAGTTTGGTGAAAGCCTGAATGAGAAAGGCCACCAGGTGATGGCCCTTTCCGGCGAGGTCGGTGATGAATACCGTGCCTGGTTCGAAAACGGCGTCAACAAACTTACCGGAAAGGTCGACGAGGTGGCTGACGCAGCGGCCTGAGCAGAGAGTTTCGACTCGAGAGAGAGAATCGATTATGACACAAATCAGACGCACTGCAGTTGTTACCGGCGGTATCGGGGGCATAGGAACCGTTATTTGCCAGCGTCTGGCCAAAGACGGTATCCAGGTCGTAGCTGTCTATCATCCTTCTGAAGAGGGAAAGTTGGCAGAATGGTCAAAAGCCCAGGAGGAACTCGGGCTGGAGATCGGCCTCATCGGTGGTGATGTCTCTTCTGCTGAAGACGGTGCGCGCATGATGGCCGAAGTGGAGCAGCGTTTTGGCCCGGTTGACATACTGGTCAACTGCGCCGGCATCACCCGCGACGGCACCATGAAGCGAATGGTTGCCGACCAGTGGGATGCCGTTATCCAGACCAATCTGAACAGCGTCTTCTACGTTACAAGGCCCGTTTGGGAAGGCATGTTGGATCGCGGCTATGGCCGCATCATCAACATATCTTCTCTCAACGGCCAGCGAGGCCAGTTCGGACAGGCCAACTATTCGGCGGCGAAAGCCGGTATGCATGGATTCACGATGGCACTTGCCCAGGAAGGAGCCGCCAAGGGAATCACCGTCAACACGGTATCTCCCGGCTACGTGAAGACCGCCATGACCGATGCCATACGCGAAGACATTCGGGAAGCCATTGTCGGTGGTATCCCGATGAGAAGAATGGCGCTTCCGCAAGAGATCGCTTCGGCGGTAGCGTTTCTGGCCGGGGACGACCAGGCTTACATAACAGGAGCCAACATTCCGATCAACGGTGGGCTTTTCATGCATTAATCCTCCTCTCTCAACTTCAATGAGAGTTTGCGCCCGGCTCCCAGCCGGGCTTTTTTTTCAAAGGCGAATAAGGTCCAGGTAATGCAGCATCGACCTCGGCAAAAAAACAGCGAAAAAGCATCGACGAAAGCCTCACCGTCAATGGTCTGGGAGTCCGAAAAAGAGTATCGTATTCGATGTATCGGGTATCTCTATCCGGTGCTTTCAACTTCATGATCACAAGACCCGTCACAAGGGGGTTCACAATGTCAGAACAGGTAGCTAACGCGGAAAAACTCATGCAAAGGGCACGTCAATCGCTTGCCGCCACGGAAGAGGCGCTCAAGACCGCGATAAAAAGCCTGAGAGACAAAACCGTGGATGGCGGGCGAATATCATCATCCAAACTGGACGAGTATCAGTTGGTATCCTATGAAACCGCGCTTTCAGCGGCTGAAGCTGCAGGAGCCTGGTTCGCATTGGATTATGCCGAACGGATCCATGAGGAAAGAGGTGACCCCAGCGACTCTCTGACAATCGAAGATCGATGCGCACTGATATTTACTGCCGAGGCCATCGAATCCATTCGCGCCCGCCTCGAACTGCGCCCCGAAGACTACGGATTGAGCCGTGAGACCCTGGCCGCAACTCTCGATAGCGAAGCGTTGCAGAGTTTCTGTACGGAGCAGCTTGCGGTGAAGCGTGTTGCCGCGCTCGGAAAGGAAATCGCGAACATGGACGGCCATACCGGTGCCTACATGCTCGATGAAGACCACGAGATGATGCGCGATACCTTTCGCAAGTTCGCCACGGACGTGGTCATGCCTCTGGCCGAAGAGATTCACCGCCACGATCTGATCATACCGGAAGAGATTCTGGGAGGGCTGACCGAACTCGGCTGCTTCGGACTCTCCATTCCCGAGCGCTATGAAGGTCTGCAGCCGGACGAGCAGGAAGACAACATGGGCATGATAGTGGTCACCGAGGAACTTTCGCGGGGATCCCTCGGTGCCGCCGGATCCCTGATCACCCGCCCGGAAATTCTTTCCCGCGCCCTGCTGAAGGGCGGCACGGAAGCGCAGAAACAAAAATGGCTTCCGAAGCTCGCAGTCGCCGATCCCCTGTGTGCAGTGGCGGTGACCGAGCCCAACTACGGGTCGGACGTCGCCGGCATGCGCTGCAAGGCAACCCGTACCGAAGGCGGCTGGCTCATCGACGGCGCCAAGACCTGGTGCACCTTCGGCGGCAAGGCCGGAGTACTGCTGTTGCTCGCCCGCACCGATCCGGATCTTTCCAAGGGACACCGTGGACTATCCATGTTCCTCGTCGAAAAGCCTTCCACCGATGGACACGAGTTCAAGCATGAACAGGAAACCGGCGGCGCCATCACCGGAAAGGCGATCGCCACTATCGGCTACAGAGGCATGCATTCCTACGATGTCTTTTTCGACAATTATTTCGTGCCCGACGAGAATCTGCTTGGCGGGCAGGAAGGCGAAGGGAAGGGTTTCTATTTCACCATGGCCGGTTTTTCCGGTGGACGCATCCAGACAGCGGCGCGGGCAGTGGGCCTCATGCAGGCGGCCTTCGAGCGGGCTGTCTCCTACTCCAACGAACGGGTCGTGTTTGGTGAGCCCATTGCAAACTATCAGCTGACACAGGTGAAGCTTGCTCGTATGGCCGCGTATCTGCTGGCCAGTCGCCAGTTTACCTACTCCGTGGGCCGCCTGATGGACGAGGGCAAGGGTGAGATGGAGGCCAGCATGGTGAAATTCTTCACCTGCAAGACGGCGGAATGGGTGACCCGTGAGGCCCAGCAGATACATGGCGGCATGGGCTACGCCGAAGAAACCGCTGTCAGCCGCTATTTTCTGGATGCCCGGGTGCTCTCGATTTTCGAGGGCGTTGAGGAAATTCTGGCACTCAAGGTCATCGCGCGATCATTGATCGAAAAGGCCGGAGATAACTGACATTCCTGTGAACTGAATATTCCAAGTTCGGATGACTCCATCGAAACAGCAAGAGGTTTTGACGATGAGCAGCGATAGAAAAGAAGTGAAACGCGACCGGCCGTGGCTGATGCGCACTTACTCAGGGCATTCATCTGCAAAGGCATCCAACGAACTTTACCGGACCAATCTCTCGAAGGGTCAGACAGGCCTGTCCGTCGCCTTCGACCTCCCCACCCAGACCGGTTACGACGCCGATCACCCCCTCGCTCATGGTGAGGTGGGCAAGGTGGGGGTACCTATCGGCCACATCGGGGACATGGAAGCCCTGTTCGACCAGATTCCCCTGGACAAGATGAACACCTCCATGACCATCAATGCCACGGCGGCCTGGCTGCTGTCGTTGTATATCGCCGTAGCGGAGCGGCAGGGGGTTGCGCCATCCCAACTCCAGGGGACGACCCAAAACGATATCATCAAGGAATACCTCTCGCGTGGTACCTATATTTTTCCGCCAGAGCCCTCGGTACGTCTTACCACCGACATCATCAGCTACACCGTGAATCATATTCCGAAGTGGAACCCCACCAACATCTGCAGCTACCATCTGCAGGAAGCGGGGGCCACCCCGACCCAGGAACTGGCCTATGCCCTGTCGACCGCTATCTCGGTCCTCGATGCCATACGGGATGCCGGCCAGATCGACGGCGATGCGTTCGCGAACGTGGTGGGCCGAACCTCCTTTTTCGTCAACGCCGGTATCCGCTTCGTCGAAGAGTGCTGCAAGATGCGTGCGTTCGTGGGCATGTGGGACCGGATAGCGAAGGAAAGATACGGTGTCCAAGATCCGAAGCTGCGCCGCTTTCGCTACGGGATACAGGTCAACTCCCTCGGCCTCACGGAATCGCAGCCGGAAAATAACGTTCAGCGCATCGTGCTGGAAATGCTTGCGGTGACGCTTTCGAAGAATGCCCGGGCCCGGGCCATCCAGCTGCCCGCATGGAACGAGGCACTGGGTCTGCCCAGGCCATGGGACCAGCAGTGGGCCCTGCGCATGCAGCAGGTGCTGGCAATAGAGACCGACCTGCTCGAGTATGGCGACATTCTCGACGGCTCGCCCATTATCGACGCCAAAGTGCGCGAACTGGTGCAGGGCGCGGAAGAGGAAATGCGACGCGTAAAGGAAGAAGGCGGCATGGTGCAGGCGGTGGAAACCGGTTATGTCAAGCGACAGCTGGTCACCAGCCATACGGATCGTATGCGTGCTATCGAAGCCGGAGATCTGAAGATCATCGGCGTCAACTGCTTTACTGAAACCACCGAATCACCTCTTACCTCCGGCACGGACAGCGGCATCATGAAGGTCGATGCCACCGCGGAACGGGAACAGATCGAGCGTCTTCAGGCTTTCCGAGCAGAGCGGAATTCCAAGGAAGCGAAATCGGCCATCGCTCAGCTCGGAGATGCAGCCCGAAGCGGAATCAACATCATGGACGCATCTATTCGTTGCGCCCAGGTGGGCGTCACAACCGGCGAATGGAGCAATGAGCTGAGGGGGGTGTTCGGTGAGTATCGCGCCCCGACGGGTATTGATATTTCGACCCACGGCATGGGGCAGTCCGAAACCGTGGCGACGCTGAGGGAGCGCACTTTGAAGACCGGAGAGGAACTCGGCAGGCCCTTGAAGATCCTGGTCGGCAAACCAGGACTCGACGGGCACAGCAATGGCGCGGAACAGATAGCAGTAAAGGCGCGGGATGTGGGTTTCGAGGTCGTTTACGAAGGTATCCGGTTGACACCGGAACAGATTGTCAAGGCAGCCGAAGAAGAAGGGGTGCACCTCATCGGGCTTTCCGTCCTGTCCGGCAGCCACCTGGAACTGGTGGAGGATGCACTGGCCAGGCTCGCCGAAATCGGGCTGTCCGAAGTACCTGTTATCGTCGGCGGTATTGTGCCAACGGAAGACGAAAAGGATCTGAAGGCACACGGCGTGGCCGCCGTATACACCCCCAAGGATAGCGACATGAACAGGATCATGTCGGACCTGGTCAACATCATCCGTGAATCCAACGGCCTGGAACGGTTCGAAGACGCAGCCTGATGCTGGCTTTGCGTACACCCCCTGATCCCGAGTCACTGGCCGCATCGGTATCGGATCAGGACCGCTCAGCGGTGGCCAAGGCGTTGAATCTTTTGGACGACAAGCGCCCCGAGGCGCGCAAGCTTGCTGCCCGGTTGCTCGCGACGCTGCCCAAGGAAAGGCTTTACGGATCGGGCCACCTGATCGGCCTCACGGGTCCACCGGGTGCCGGAAAGTCATCGCTGACAGCCGCTTTGGTAAGGGTCTGGCGCAATAGGGGATTGGCGGTAGGCATCCTGGCCGTCGACCCCTCCAGCCCCATCAGCGGCGGGGCTTTGCTTGGGGATCGTTTGCGCATGCTCTCCAGTGACCTGGACGACAAGGTATTCATCCGGTCCCTGGCCTGTCGGGGTGAGTTCGGTGGACTCAGTGCGGAAGTCTGGCCCATGAGCCTGGTAATGCTGGCGGCATTCGACATCGTGCTGGTCGAGACGGTCGGCGTCGGCCAGAAGGAGATCGATGTCTCCAAGCTGACGGATACCACCTGCTTCGTTGCCCAGCCCGCCTCCGGCGACAGTATTCAGTTTCTCAAGGCCGGCATCATGGAGATCCCCCACGTGCTGGTCGTGAACAAGGCCGATGTGGGCCTGGCGGCACGCAAGACACTCTCGGAACTGCGGGGCACTCTCAAACCGCCTGCACATGCCGGGGACTGGCAGGTTCCCGCCCTTGCCGCAAGCGCAACCAAGGGTACCGGCATCGAGGCATTGGCGGACAGCATCGAGGCACACCGGGCCTGGCTGACGGCCCAGGGTATGCTTCCCACGATTCGCAAGCGCTTCCAGGCGGAATGGATCGTCAAAAGGCTACTCGAGGAGTTCGGCCGTTTCGGTATCGAAACCCTGGGGGGGGAGTCCAGGCTCCTGGACAGTCTGGTGGAAATTCCGGGGTCGCCTTTTGAGCAGTACGAATCCCTGCGAAATCGCTTTCTTACTAACCGGGGTCAATAAAACAGGCACGGAAAAGGGTTATTCTCGGGTAATTAAATGGAATAGGAAGACTTGTCGGCTCATCAATTGACCGGCGGTAAACACGGAAGCTCAACGCAGATGGGGTATGCAGTGGCGGACAGCTTCAGCAGGCTTGCCGGAATACTTTCAAGCAATAGCAATACTAGAGAGGCATAACGATGACTAAGGAACTGTATGACATCGGTGAGGCACCACCGGTAGGGGAGGTCCCGCCCAAGATGCACGCCTGGCTGATTCGCGAAGAGCGATTCGGCGAACCTACCCAATCGTTCCAGAAGGAAGTGGTCGATGTACCGGAATGCGCAGACGACGAGGTCCTGGTTTATGTCATGGCCGCCGGGGTCAACTACAACAACGTATGGGCCGCCCTCGGCATTCCTGTCAACGTCATCAAGGCCCGCAACAAGCAAGGGGAGCCGGAAGACTTTCACATCGGGGGCAGTGACGCCTCTGGCATCGTGTACAAGGCCGGCAAGGATGTCACCAACGTCAAGGTGGGTGACGAAGTGGTCGTCCACTGCGGCACCTGGGACAGGAACTGCCCCTGGGTACAGGCGGGCAAAGATCCCATGTACTCGCCGACTTTCAGGATCTGGGGATACGAAACCAACTACGGCAGTTTCGCGCAGTTCACGAAAGTGCAGGCACACCAGTGCATGCCCAAGCCCAAACACATGAACTGGGAGGCGGCAGCAGCCTATGTACTGGTCGGAGCCACCGCCTATCGCATGCTGCACGGCTGGAAAGAGCATTCCGTCCAGAAGGATGACGCGGTCCTGATCTGGGGCGGAGCCGGTGGACTGGGGTCCATGGCCATTCAGATCTGCAAGGCGGCAGGCGCCACATCGGTTGCGGTAATATCCAGTGAAGACAAGGTCGACTACTGTGAGAGTCTGGGTGCCAAGGGCTGCATCCAACGCCGGGATTTTGATCACTGGGGCATGCTTCCCCACTGGAAAGACAACGTCGGCTACGGTAACTGGCTGAAAGGGGTGCGGGGCTTCGGTAAGGCCTTATGGAATGTCCTCGGCGAGAAACGCAGTCCTCGCATCGTCTTCGAGCATCCGGGTGAATCCACCATACCCACCTCCATGTTCGTCTGCGACACCGGGGGGATGGTAGTCATCTGTGCCGGCACCACCGGCTATAATGCCACTGTCGATCTGCGCTATCTTTGGATGCGTCAGAAACGTTTTCAGGGCTCCCATTTTGCCAATGACGAGCAGTGCTACGCCATGAACCAGCTGGCGCTGAAGGGGCATCTCAATCCCTGCATGTCCCGGGCATTCACCTACGAGGAGTTACCTGCAGCACACCAGCTGATGTACGAAAACAGCCACCCGCACGGCAACATGTCGGTATTGGTCGGGGCACCGGAGTTCGGACTGGGCTCAACGGAGCAAGAGCCGGTCCCACCCCCAATATTCACCCTGCCACCGCAGGACATACATGTCAGCCCCCACCCCTACCCCAGTTCCATTCCGCTGCCGGGCATCGCCTTCGATCCCACAGAAGGCACGGAGCCCATTATGGTCGACGACGGTACGAAGGTAAGAGACCTGATGTTCTACGGCCTGGTGTCCTGTTCTCCGGACGACAACGTCGAGGTTGTCGCGCGCATCATGATCGGCAACCACGTCCACGCTGTGGTGGTTCAGGAAGACGATCAGGCCATCGGTGTGGTATCCCAGACCGACCTGGTGCTTACCCGTCAGGGCAAGACCGCCGAGGAGGTCAAGGGTATCAAGGCCAGGGATATCATGAGTGAGGGCTGCGCCACCTGTGACGCGGAAACCCCGCTTTCCGATGCGGTCACCTCCATGACCCGGATGGGCATCCACCGCCTCGTAGTATCCGAAAATCAGGCTGGCCGCGATGTTCCGATTGGTGTGATCTCGATGACCGACGTGGTACGCAAACTGATCGTGGATTGATTAACCCATAACCTGCGAAAAGGAAAAGCCCTCCCCGGTCACTCAGCCGGGGAGGGCTTTCTATTTCAGGAACATCGATCAGTAAAAAATCAGGTCTCTTCCGCGGGTTTGGGAAAGTAGATTTGAGTTTTCGAGGATGACATCAACTGCCCGCCCTGAACTGTGTATGCGCTGAGCCCCATGCTCAGGGCCCTGGAGCTTTCATCTACCGTATCCAGAACAACCCAGGACTCCAGGTTACCGATCTTCAGCGGTTTCAGAAACTTTGTCTTTTCACTTTGATAGATGGACCCCATGGCGGGAAGCAGGGTTCCCAGAACCGCTGATCTGAAGGCATCGTCGGCACAGGGCAGCAGAAACTCTGCGTTGCCGTACAGTTCATCGAACAGGTGCAGCTTCCCGTTCATATGCCCGATGCCGGCCAGTGCGTACAGGTGGTTCATCCGGAGATCGATATCCGTTTTCGCCCATTGACCGGCCTTGAAGTACTCATACGGAAAGTGATTCGGCACCCCCTCCTCGACAAATCGGGTTTCCAGGCTGGGATCGGCATCATTCAGTTTCGCCAGAACATCCGCCTCCGGTTCCTCATCATCAATCCGGAATATCGCCGACGGCACATA
>JAQYVO010000179.1 GCA_030145425.1 Chromatiales bacterium
TTCCGGGAATGGCACCGGCGCGGGTTGTGGTCAACTCCCGCACCGGTACGGTGGTCATCAGCGCCAACGTGCGGGTGACACCCGCCGCCGTGGCCCACGGCAACATGACGGTGACCATCAGCGAGAACGCCGAGGTATCCCCGCCCGGTCCCTTCGCGCGGCGCGGCCGCACCGAAGTTGTGGATCAGTCCGATGTGGGGGTCAGCGAGGAAGCGGCGCGCATGTTCCTGTTCAAGCCCGGCACCACTCTCGATGATGTGGTGCGGGCGGTAAACCGGGTGGGTGCCGCGCCCAGTGATCTGGTGGCGATCCTGGAGGCCCTGAAACAAGCCGGGGCGCTGAAGGCGGAGCTGATCATCATCTGATGTCCTCAGCCGGCATCTACACGGATTTCTCCAGCCTGGCCGAACTCAAGGCCAAGGCGGGCAAGGATGCGCAAGGCTCGCTGGAGAAGGTGGCACAGCAGTTCGAATCCCTGTTTTTGCACCAGATGCTGAAATCCATGCGCCAGGCGAACCTGGGCGAAGGGATCATGGATAGCGATCAGAGTCTTTTCTATCGTGACATGTTCGATCAACAGCTGTCCCTGCATCTGGCGGAAAAGGGCGGCCTGGGGCTGGCGGAATTTCTGAAACGGCAGTTATCGATTAAATCAACTTCCGAGCCCGGGGAAGTGAAGGGGCTGGAGGCGTATCGTCTGCGGCCGGCGCAGCAGCCGGCAGCCAATATCTCCGAAAAAGGCGTGTCTGAGGGGGCGCCGGTACAGGCAGGACCCGTGGACGGTTCGGGGGATCCGCAGGGTTGGAGTAAGGGAGACTTCGTTCAGAAACTCTGGCCCTGGGCAATGGAGGCTGCCAAACGGCTGGGCCTCAAACCCCAGGCGCTCATTGCTCAGGCTGCCCTGGAGACGGGGTGGGGCCAACATCTGATGCGAAAAACCGACGGCAGCCCCAGCAACAATCTGTTCGGCATCAAGGCCGACAAACGCTGGGGCGGAGACCGTGTATCGGTCGATACCCTGGAGTTCGAGCAGGGCGTGTCCGTGAAAAAGCGGGCACATTTCAGGTCCTACGATTCCTTCAGGCAGAGTTTCGAAGATTACGTGAGTTTTCTGCAGTCCAGCCCCCGTTATCAGGAGGCCTTGAGTGCCACGGCCGACACCGGCCGGTACTTCACGGCACTTCAGGAGGCGGGCTATGCGACGGATCCGGAGTATGCCCGGAAAATAGAAGATCTGCTTGGTGGCAGGGAGATGGAAGCCGGTCTTGCCCGACTCAAGAACGGGGCAGATCTGCCGCTATAGCAGTTGTATTTCCGGGTCCCTTGTTCTTCAAGAATTGAGGGGATAAAGGAAACGGGCTCCCGGCAGAGCGGTCTGATCGCGATTTCGCAAGTATCTGACTGCAGCCGGGTCAATAGTGTCTCTGGAGATGTATTGTGGCAAATGTCCTCAATAACGGCGTAAGTGGCCTGCTCTCGTATCAGCGAGCGCTCAGCACCACCGGCCACAACATCGCAAACGCGGATACCGTCGGCTACAGCCGTCAGCGCACCCTGTTCACTGCCCAGACACCCCAGAACATGGGTGCCGGCTGGATGGGAAACGGCGTCAGGGTGCTGGCGGTCGAACGCCAATACAACGATTTTCTCGCCACCCAGACAAGAAACACCCAGTCGGCAGCTTCGAATCTGGAAGTCTTCAGCAATTATGCCGCCAATGTTGACAGCATGATGGCAGACCCCATTGTCGGCCTGGATCCCGCGATACAGGGGTTCTTTAATTCAGTGCAGGAGGTTGCCAAATATCCGGTTTCCATTTCTGCCCGCACACAGATGCTGTCCGAGACCCAGGCCATGGTCGACCGCTTTCACTACCTGAACGGCCAGCTCGAGAGCCAGCGGGACCAGGCGAACCGGGAGTTGGCGGTGGTAACCATGGAGCTCAACGGTCTTGCGAGCTCTATCGCAGAGGTCAATCAGAACATTGTAGAGGCGATCGGCGTCTCCGGGGGAGCGGAACCCAACGATCTGCTGGACCGGCGTGAGACCCTGCTCAACGATCTTTCCAAGCTGGTGGACATCAAGGTGGTGCCCCAGGACGACGGTGCCCTGAACGTGTTCCTGGGCAAGGGGCAGGCGATGGTGATGGGTTCCAACGTCAGCACGCTGGGTCTGGTTCCCAATGCCGACGATCCCGGCAAGCGCGAGGTAGTCTTTACCGATACCGTGGGATCCCAGGCTATAACCCAGTATATGACCGGTGGGGAGATCGGCGGCCTGCTCAGTTTTCAAGAGCAGATCCTGGACCCGGCCCAGAACAGACTGGGATTGATCGCCGTGGGGATAAGCGACCAGATCAATCAACAGCATAAGCTCGGCATTGACCTGAATAGCGACCTAGGTGGCAGCCTGTTCAATCAGTCCGTTATCGAGGTTCGCCCGAGTTCTTACAACAATCCTGCCACGGTAAGCGTCAAGGCAACCTTTACCGATACCGGTCATTTGACTGCCAGTGACTATAAACTGAGGGCAGACGATGCCGCCGGGAATTTCACCTTAACCCGGCTTTCGGATGGCCACGAGTGGTCCATTGCGGTCGGAGCTTCTCCCCCTCTTTCTTCTCCGCCTCCTCACTATACCCACGAGGCAGACGGATTCAGCATTACCATCGACTCCGATCTGGCCGGTGCCCAGCTCGGTGACGAGTTCCTGATACTCCCGACACGAAATGCGGCGAGAGACCTGGCCCTGGAGATCACGAATCCCGAGAAAGTGGCAGCCGCAGGTGTTCTGCGCTCCGAGGTGACCGGCAACACCGACGGCGGCCCAAATCAGGGTAATGCCTCGGTCTCCCAGCCCACGGTGAGCGACGTCTCGACCCTCGATACCAGCACCAACATCAGCATGGTATACGATGCCGCCAACAAGCAGTTCCAGCTCACGGGCAGCCCGGATACCTTCCTTGACTACAATCCGGCCACAGACAGCGGCGGCAAAAGTTTTACACTCTCGGGCAACGGCGATCCCACGTTTTCCATTTCCGGCGATCCGCAGGACGGAGACAGCTTTCTGATCACCTTCAACCAGGGTGGAGTCGGCGACAACCGAAATGCGCTGCAATTGGCCCAGATGCAGCATGAAAAAACCATGCTGGGGAGCAGTTCGAACAACGAGCTGGCCACTTTTCAGGATGTCTACGGTTTGCTCGTGGCGGATGTGGGCACCAAGACCCGGACATCGCAGATGAATTCCGAGGCAACCGACGGTCTTTTGGAGCACCACAAGATGGCCATGTCATCGGTCAGCGGGGTAAATCTGGATGAAGAGGCCGCCGATCTGATCAGGTATCAACAAGCCTATCAGGCATCTGCACAGGTCATTTCCACCGCCAACAACATGTTCAATACACTGCTCGGCGCCATACGAGGTTAATGCTTCCATGGACAGAATCTCCAGCTACATGATCTCTCAGCGTGCCGTGCAGGCTATGCTGGGACAGCAAAGAAACCTCGCCGAAACCCAACTGCAGATGGCGACCGGAAAACGGGTGATCAACCCGTCAGACGATCCGGCAAGCGCCGCTCGGGTATTGGGTCTGAACCAGGCAATCGCCACCGTTCAGCAATATCAAGAAAATGCCAACACGGCCAAGCAAAGGCTGGAGTTGGAGGAGAGTGTGCTGTCCAGCGTAACAGATCTGCTTCACCGGGCCGGAGAACTGGCGGTCCAGGGCAACAACGATGCGCTTTCCCCATCCGACAAGAAGACGGTTGGAATGGAGGTCCGCCAGTTGCTGGACCAGATGGTATCGATGGCAAATACCAAGAACAGCAGCGGAGAGTATGTTTTTGTCGGCTATCAGACGCATACTAAGCCCTTTTCCCTGGAGGCGTCCGGCCTCTATGAGTACAACGGGGACATGGGACAGCGCAAGATCCAGATCGCGCCGGATCGGCAGGTGGCTGACGGAGACAACGGCTTCGATGTATTCGTTGACGTCAAGACATCTCCCATGGCCAGTGTAAAAGGCATTGCCGCCACGGACCTTACAGCCATCATCGATGGTGATATCACCATCGATGGGGGCAATGGTGCGGGGCCCGTAAGCCTGGGTGATATTCTCATCGCAACCACCGCTGAGGAACGCGCATTGCAAATGCGTGATGCCGTCAACAGGGTTTCGGAAGACACCGGTGTATCTGCCAGGGTCGATGGCGCGGAACTGATTCTCAGTACCACGGAAGGCGCAATCAGCATCGCCCACCAGGGCTCGGCTGTTCCTGCAATGACAGGACTTACCTCGGGTACCACGGATGCGGTCAGCGGCAAGCAGAGCATCTTCGATACCTTCGATCAGCTTGCGACAAAACTGGAGAGCGATGACTCGGTGGGCCGTTATATATCGGATCTGCAACTGGCCCTGGATAATATACTCGAAAGCCGTGGCAAGGTGGGTGCCCGCCTAAACGCCATAGACAGGCAGCTGGATGTGAACGCTGACCTGGAACTGAACCTGGAGACCAGAAGATCGGAGGAGCAGGACCTGGACTACATTGAAGCCATTGCCAGGTTTGAGCGTCAGAAGCTGGCTCTGGAGGCCGCCCAGAAGACTTTTGTACAAGTCAAGGATCTTTCGCTGTTCAACTATATCTAAATACTAGTTAGTGTCCGTCCAAAAAACATCATCTTCCGTCATTCCGGCGAAGGCCGGAATCCAGTAAATCCCTGAATTCCCTGGATCCCGGCCTTCGCCGGGATGACGTGGTTTCTGGAAAACACGCGTTTCTGAACGGAAACTAGTTACTTGTAACTGAAGTGCCGATTCGCGACACTGGCCTCTACTCTTAGTCGCCCAAGCGCAGCGTTTGTCCTTGAACGGAGATAGTGGTGGGCCGACAGTCAGAAAAAAAATCGAACGGCACGGAAAGTGACCGCCATTGGATGGATTACCTGCACATCGCTGCCCCGGTAATTATTACCATCCTGGGGTTCGTGCTCGCCTATCAGTTTGTCGATCCCGCCCCGCCTGACCATATTCGGATGAGCACCGGGCAAAAACAGGGAGCTTATTATCTGTTCGCCCGGCGATATCAGGAAATATTCAGAGGGGAGGGGGTTGAGCTCGAACTCGTCGAGAGTGCAGGTTCAATCGAGAATATAAAGCTGTTGGATGAAGGCCTGGTAGACGTGGCCTTTGTCCAGGGCGGTCTTTCGGGTGCATCCAGATCCGGGGGGCTGTACTCATTGGGTAGCTTTTATTACGAGCCGCTCTGGCTTTTTCTTCGCAGTGATATCGATGCCGGAAGAATTTCAGGTTTGATTGGCAAACGGATCGCTGTCGGGGCGGAAGGCAGTGGCACCCAGGCACTTGCGCTGCAATTGCTCGGTATCAACCGGGTTGATGGCTCCAATACCCGGCTGGTGCCTCTAAATGACCAACAGTCGGCGGAGGCGTTGGTAAACGGTAAAGTGGATGCGGCTTTTTTCGTCGCTTCCCCAAAATCTCAGGTAGTTGGCAGGTTGTTGGTTTCTGATTCCGTAAGGTTGCTCAGCTTCGAGCGGGCGGAAGCCTACACTAAGATACACCGGTTTCTGTCCAGAGTGGTATTGCCCGCAGGTATCGTGAATATGGGGCTGGATCTGCCGCCGGAGGATAAGGTGCTGCTGGCGGCTACAGCCAATCTTGTGGGAACCGGCGATCTTCATCCGGCACTTATTGACCTTTTGATTTACGCTGGCAGAAAGGTTCACGGCGACGGGGGCTGGTTCGAGCGCAGGGATCAGTTTCCCACCCCGGAGTTTGCCGATTTTCCACTATCCGAGGATGCCCGGAGTTTCTACAATCGCGGGCCCTCCTTCCTCCAACGTTATTTGCCTTTCTGGGCGGCCACCCAGTTGGACCGTCTCAAGGTGATGTTGTTGCCGCTGTTCGCCCTGATGATTCCCTTGTTCAAGATTATGCCGTCCCTGTACCGTTGGCGCATGCGATCCCGTATCTATCCCTGGTATCGGGAGGTTCTGGCGATCGACAGGCGCGCCTATGATTCAGATGCGAATCTGGATATCGATGATGCGCTCACAAGGCTGTCCCGGATAGAAAGGGAAGTGGCCAACATAAGGGTTCCGTTGTCATTCACCGAAGAGCTCTATGATTTGCGTCTACATATCAGCATGGTCAGAGAGCGGCTGGAAAGTCCAAGGAAAGTGTCGTAGACGGATAAAGCATCAATCTCCCAGTACGGGAAAAAAGCGTCCGGCACGCTTCCGGTACTCAGCATAGGCCGCGCCGTGCAGCTCCGACATCCAGCGCTCCTCGTTGCGAGCCTTGATGTTCATAAGGATGATATGGAGCACTGCCGTAACCAGGAGCGGCCATACAGGTACCGCAACCAGGGTACACATAATCATCAGAATGCTGATGGCATAGATCGGATGTCTCACACGGCTGAACGGGCCGCCTGTTATCAATTCTGTTTGCTCGTCGGTGGTAATGCCTACCCGCCAGTTCCGTCCCATCCAGCGCCAGCAGACTATCGTTGCGCCAAAGCAGGCAAGCGTGGTGAGTGCGGCAAGCCAGCGCAGTCCCAGCCAAAGGGGGGCTCCCAACGCAGCTTGAGGGAGCTGCCAGGTGGCATCGTCCTGAGTGATCGACAGCCAGGGAATGAGTATCCAGCCGGTGATGACAGGTATCCAGACGATCCACATGATCCTCTCGATCATCTGTTTCGGCACCAGACCTGCGGAGACGGCTCCCTTGATCCGGGCCCGTACAGCCATTACCAGCACCCCCAGCCAGTATGCCCAGACAGTCGATATGGCCAGATAAGTCGGGCCCTGCCCGCTACGCATGGCTATTCTTCCCCGCTGAGGTTGTCGAGCCGACTGGTCTCGAACCCGTTCTGTCTGAATATGTCCAGGATCTCTTCCAATACCATTTTCTGTATGGCGGGGTGCTCTTCTATATTGAAATGATTGACCTCATCCAGGAGATTGGGATCTGTGCCGGAGATTCGAATATCACGGTTGACGATCCGGGTGTTTCGACCTTCTGTCTCGACCGGTACACCGCGCAGCCATGGCATCCAGTCCGTTGAGGGCTTGGAACGATAGATATTGACGCAATGGCGGACGTTGGCGGGTATCTTTGGCGGGATGGTGGGATCCAGCAATACCAGGGCGTCCACCGCCACACCATGTCGTTCCAGCGCGCGAGCCAGGCGTATGGCGTCGTCAGCGCCGTAGCTGTGGCCGGAAATGACCAGGGGTCTCTCCAGATCGCCCTGTTTGTGTTTGTCCAGGATCTGCTGCGCAAGATTCGGCCAGGATAGTCCGGAGTAGACGCTGGCCTTAACGCCTTTCTCCTTTAGACTTTTCCCGATATCGTCCATACCCAGAGAGAAGATGTTGAACAGTCCCCTGATCAGGTAAACCTCACCCAGCGGTTGATCGGCAGGTTCGCCGCCGCCGGTCTGTTCGCCGATGGCAGGCTGCGAAGTGCAACCTGTCAGCATGAAGGGCAACAGCATGGCCAGGAAAAGATATTTCGGGAAAGCCAATCGGTACACCAGATTCAACTTCCTGTTTCCTTCGAACCGGAAGGATGCTGTGTCAACTCCGGCCTCGAAAAAGCCTTTGGGCTCGAGTTCTTCAAGGACGCTCTTTCTTTAGGACCGTGGAGCCATTTTCCGATCGCGCCATAGCGCACAAAACGTCGATAGCTGAGGAGCGATATAGCGAGGGTGGCGGAGACGGAAACCAGGAACCCTACACCCGATGGGATGGAGAACCCCCCGAGATCCTGAAGGTATTCAAGCAACAGATGCATCAGCCCGACCAGCGGCAGATGAACCAGGTAGATCCAATAGGCGGAATCGGACATGAATCTGATTCGTGGGGAGACGCGGCTGAAGACCATCAGGCAGACCCCGAGAAATCCCCAGACGGCAAGCCAGGAGTAGAGCGCCGCGGCAAGTGCGAAAAACCAGGTTCCCTCCTGAGAGGCGGGGTCACCGGTCAGCCGCCATCGCAGAATCTGGAAGAGGGCGGTAAAGATCACCAGGGAGGCGATGATGTAATAAGGTCCCGTGGTGATCAGCCGCTGCAGCTGGTCGCGAACCCGGTACAGGTGAGAACCGACCAGGTAGAAAACAGCGTAATAGAGGAGTCCCCAGGGCTCGGGCATCCAGCGGTTGTCGTAATAGGTATAGATTTCAGGACGCAGCCAGAGTAAGGGGAATGTGACGGCGACGAGTGTCAAGGGCCACCACCAACGCTCAAGCAGCCTGATGCGTTTTGGAAACTCCAGCAGGGCCGGTGAGCGGGATCTCAGCAGGTAGTAGAGCAGGTAGTAGATAAGCAGGTATTGCAGAAACCAGAGGTGGGCCAGACCGAGCAGCTGGTTCTTTATCTGTCGATCCTCGTGGGTAAAGCGCCAGACTTCGCGCCAGGTGAGGATGTCTTGCTCCACCAGACCCCAACTCCACAGGTAATAGGTGGGAGGCAGTATCACCACAATGGCCATGACCAGTGGTATGCCTACCCGACGAAATCTATGCAGCAGAAATCCCTGCGGCCCTCTGAGATCGTAGAGCATGGCAGAGAAAAAACCGGCAATCAGAAAAAACAGAGGGATGCGGAATCCGTGGATATACCAAAGGACCGAGTCGTATACCCATCCCGCAGAAGGGTCGGTTACAGGCCACAACAGACCCGGCATGGGAACCTGCATGTAAGGCACGGCCCCATGCAAAAACACGCCGAGGATCATGATAGATGCCCGCAGCGCGTCCAGGGCGTAAATTCGGGTGGTGGTTGTTTTTTTATTTATTTGGGACACTCAGGCTCCACGGTACTTACAAACCTGATCGATGTAAAATTTTCTCAGTCTAAGTACGGTTGATCAAGGGGGGGGGTAGTCCTGATTGTCACTTTCCTTTTATATTACAGTACCATATAACAGAAACAAAGGTACTCAGGGAATCGGGTCGGCACCCAGCTGATGCTGGCACAGCTCGGTATATTCTCCCCCCAGGCCAAGCAGGTCATCATGTCGTCCCTGCTCCACGATGCGGCCCTCCTTGAGCACCAGGATCCTGTCGGCATGTTTCACGGTGGAGAGGCGGTGGGCGATTACCAGGGTAGTGCGGTTTTCGGTGAGACGCTCCAGGGCCGCCTGTACATTGCGTTCCGATTCGGTATCCAGTGCAGAGGTGGCTTCGTCCAGCAGCAGGACCGGGGCGTTTTTGATCAGTGCCCTGGCAATGGCCAGCCGTTGCCGCTGGCCCCCTGAGAGCCGGACGCCGTCTTCACCGATTATGGTCTCGAATCCCTGGGGCAGGTGTTCGATAAACTCCAGTGCATGGGCGTCGGATGCCGCCTGCTCGATATCTTCATGACTGACCTCGCGGCCTGCCCCATAGGCAATATTGGCGGCAACCGTATCGTCGAACAGCACCGATTCCTGACCCACGTAGGAGAGATTTTCACGCAGAGAATCCAGGGACAGTTCCTGGATATCCTCGCCATCCAGGTGAATGGATCCACCGGTGGGGCTGTAGAAGCGGGGCATCAGGGCGGCTACCGTGGTCTTGCCGCCGCCGGACCTTCCCACCAGGGCAACGGTCTCACCTGGCTCCACCTCAAAGCTGATATCCACCAGGGCATCCCGTTCGGCGGTGGGATAGCGGAACACGACGTTCCGAAAAGACAGGCGGCCCTGGACCTGTTCCAATCGGCGCGTGCCGAGATCCGGTTCGGGGGGCTGGTCCGTCAGTTCGAATACGCTTTCTGCCGCAGCCAGTCCCCGCTGCAATGCCTGATTGACTCGGGTGAGACTCTTGATGGGCTTGAAAATCAGGCCGCCGGCGACCAGCAAAGAGACAAAACCTCCCACTGACAGGCCACCCGCGATGGTGTCGTGGGTGCCCACGTAAATCAGCACCCATAGCATCAGGGCCGCAGTCAGTTCCACAACGGGCACATCCGCCACACCCGCAACCGCGTTCTTGAAATGGTAGCGCCTGACCCAATTGGCCAGCCGGTCAAACCTCTTCTGTTCGTATGCCTGGCCGGCGAATACCTTGATCACCTTGTGACCGCGGGCGCCCTCCTCCAGGACATGGGTCATGTGGCCCATGGTCTCCTGCAACTCGCGGCTGATCCTTCGCAGCCGTTTCGCCAGCAGAGTGACCACCAATCCGATGATGGGAAGCAGCACGAACATGATCGTGGTCAGCAGCCAGTTCAGGTAGATCATGTAGGCCAGCAGGCCAATGACGATGATGGTGTCCTTGACCAGGACGGTGACCACCTTGGTGGAGGCCTCCGAGACCTGGTGCACATTGTAGGTCACCTTGTTGATCAGGTTTCCGGTGGAGGTGGCATCGAAATAGGCCGTGGGCAGTGTCAGGATGCGCTCGAACATCTGCCGGCGCAGATCCAATACCACTTTGCCCGCAACCCACTCGAAGACGGCTCTGCTGACGAATATCATGGAGCCGCGAATCAGGAACAAAATAACGATTATGATGGGCGTCAGGCGGATAACGTCGGGATTCTTATCGACAAAGGTGCCGTCAAGCATGGGCTTGAGAAAGTAAGGCAGGAGAGGCTCGGTGGACGCCAGCAACGCCATGGCAATCAGTGCCACAATGAATTGACGCTTATAGGGCTTTACATAGGAGAGCAGGCGGAAATAGAGGTCACGTCCGGTCATGGGATGGATGGGTTCACAGAATTTAGGTACGCCGTATCGGCTTGAAGCGGCATAGTTTAGGGGTTCACCACCGGGCAGGACAAGCAGCAGTCGGGCTCGTACCCCCCGCTTCGGCCGGCAGACCAGACCATTATGCGGCTGGTAAAAATGCCCTGATTTCTCTATCCTTGCCTCTTTTATTTCGAACCAATTGTGCACGGGCCCGATCGAGGGATTGCTCCCTCTAGCTAACTCTATGGAAAATCTACCTTTTTTGGACAAGGTGGCGATTGTGACCGGGAGTTCCCGGGGAATCGGTCATGCCATCGCATTTGCTCTGGCCCGGGAAGGGGCGGACCTGATCGTCACTTATCGTCGCAGCGGGAAATCCGCCGAAAAAGCCGAAGCCCTTTGCGTGCAGATACGGGATCTGGGGCGACGGGCGGTTGCGGTTCAGGGCGACATCGCGGTGAAAGCGGATGTGCAGCGCATGGTCAGCGAGGGCGTGGAAGCGTTGGGCCGGCTGGATTTTCTGATACTCAACGCCGCTGTCGCACCTTTCAAACCGATTGAAAAGCTGTTCGAAAAGGAACTCAAGGCGTTGGTCGGTGTGAACTATACCGGTAATATTCTCTGCCTCCAGGCGGCCCTGCCTCACCTGGAAAAGAGCGGGGGCACCGTGGTTTTTATTTCCAGCCTGGGGAGCCGCTTTTACAACCCTTCCTATCCGTTGGGAAGTATGAAAGCCGCCATGGAGGCGGTTGTTCGGGATTGCGGCGAGAGCCTGCGCGACCGGGGTGTGAACATAAACGGCGTCTGTGCGGGACTGGTCAAGACCGATTCCTTCAAGGTATTGCGCCAGTTGTGGGAGGGAATCGATCAGATTCCCGAAGCGCTGTTCCTGCAGCCTGAGGAAGTGGCGGATGTGGTTAACTTTCTTTGTTCTCCCGCCAGCAAGGCCATCCGCGGACAAACCATCGTGGTCGATCACGGCATGAGCAACCGGTTGTATTCGGGCGGTTAGCAACGCCGGATTTTTTCTGTTAAAGATCAATATTCTGTCTATTTCTAAACTTGGGGTTATATAGAGATGAAACAGCAGTTGCTGAAAGAGGATGATGTAATTCGCGAGATGAAAAAGGCCCTCGCAGAGACGCTTCGTATCGATGAGGACACCATTCAGGCGGACAGCTCGCTGATCAACGACCTGGGCGCCGAGTCCCTGGATTTCCTCGATGTGGTTTATCAGATGGAGCAGACTTTCGGCATCAAGATGGCGCGCCATCAGGTGCTGGAGCATGTGGAAGAGCTGTTTGGGGAAGACACGGCGGTGGATCCTGACAGCGGCGAACTCACTCCGGGTGCGGTAGCTCTCCTGAAACTGAGATTCGGTGAGGAGTCGGTGGAGATACCGGAGGATATGGATATGGATGATGTGCCCACCCTGGTCACAGTACGCTCCATGTCCCGTGCGGTGCTGGACATCCTGGATACCCTGCCGAGCGCCTGCGAGGCGTGTGGTGCCACCGACTGGAAGCGGGACGACAATAAGATCGCCTGTAGCGCCTGCGATGCGCCGGGCACCTTCGAAAACGGCGATGACCTGACCCGTGCCTGGCTGACAAAGGCCCAGGAAGAGCACAAACTGTTCTGAATTCGCCGACGATGGAACAGACAACCCCCAAGCGCCGCGTGGTCATCACAGGCTACGGCACGATCAATCCCCTGGGAGAAAATGCCGGAGACACCTTCGAGCGCGCCAGCAGGGGAGAGTCGGGTATCGATGAGATTCGAGCCTTCGACACGACCAACTTGCCCTGCCGGGTGGGAGGGGAGATAGACGAAGCCTGGCTCGAACCGCTGCAGCAGTTTGACCGCTACAATAACTCCCGTCTGGACAAGTTCGCCTCCCGGGCCGTGCGCCTGATGGTCATGGCTACCCGCGAGGCGACGGAGATGGCCCGGCTCGATGAGATCGCAGATCGCCACCGGGTCGGATTTTCGCTCGGGTCCCATGGAGAGAATCCACCGATCCCGGATATGAAGTTTCTGCACCGGTTCTACCGGGAGGGGGAAGGCTGGGACATCAAGAGTCTGGAGTCCGCCGGCGGTTATTCCTTTATGGGAATTCTGCGTCGCAAACCCGATGTGGCACCGACGCTGCTGGCGCGGTTGTTCGGATGCCAGGGTGGGACCTATTCCATCGTGTCCGCCTGCGCCGCCGGGGCCCAGGCTATCGGCGAGGCCTACAAGCTTATTCAGGACGACAAGTGCGATGCAATGGTCGCCGGTGGTTGCGAGGCCACGCTCAATTTCTCCGGTTTCATCGGATTCGTGCTGATCAAGGCGATGGCGGAAAAGTACAGTACGCCTCAGACCGCCTCCCGGCCCTTCGACCGCAAACGCAACGGGTTCGTTATGTCGGAAGGGGCGGGTGCGGTGATCCTCGAGGAGCTGGAACATGCCCGGAAAAGAGGGGCGAATATTCTGGGCGAGCTGAAAGGCTACGGGGATTCGGCGGATGCCTATCGGATTACTGATACCCATCCCAAGGGGGAAGGCGCCATTCTTGCCATGGAAAAGGCGATCGCAGATGCCGGATTGAACCTGGGTGATATCGACTACATAAATGCCCACGGGACCTCCACAGCACAAAACGATCTGGTGGAGAGCCGCGCCATAGAATCGGTATTCGGCGAACGGGCGCTGGAGCTTCCGGTCAGCTCCAACAAATCCATGATCGGGCACACCATCGCCGCTGCCGGCGCCATAGAGTGCATCATGTCCCTGATGGGGATAAACCACTCCCTGCTGTTGCCCACCATCAACCACGAGTTCAAGGACAAGAAGTGCCGTCTCGATTACGTGCCCAACGAGGCACGCCCGAAGGAGCAGCGCAACGTACTGTCCAACTCCTTCGGTTTCGGCGGCCAGAACGCCAGCCTTTGCATCGGCCGCTTCGAAGGCTAGAAATGGATTTACATCCCGGCAGGATCATCCGTTCCGGTAATAGGGTATGAGCGAACCCGTCGTCATCACAGGGCGCTCGCTGGCCACGGCACTGGGCCGGGGGCTGGACGAGACCTGGGATTCCCTGCTTGCCGGCCGCAGTGGAATCGGCGACATCGAGGGGTTTGATGCCTCGGGCTTCCCCTGCCAGTCGGCGGCCTGCGTTTCCGGGATTGACGAACAAAGCCTGGATCTGCCCCGGCGCGAGTCCCGGATCATGGATCTGCACTCGTTTGTCCTGATGAAATGCGCCACCGAGGCGATGGCGGAATCCGGTCGTCCGCAGCATGAGGATGGGGGTGGGGACACAGGGTTTTTTGCCGCCATCGGCATGGTCGACTACAAACAGGAAGACCTGATCGGTGCGGTTTCCGCCTCCCGTGACGCACAGGGTGGGATCGACTACGACCGGTTTTACGATCAGAACTTCCGGGATATCTTTCCCCTCTGGCCTCTCTCCATGCTCAACAACATCGCCCTGTGTCAGGTGGCGGTCCGGCTCGGACTGCGGGGGGAGAATACGGTCTTCTCGCCCCATGGCGACTCGGCATTGCAGGCCGTGGCGGAGGCTGCGGCAACGGTGGTGGAAGGGGGCAACAGCGCGGCGCTTGCTGGCGGCGTTGGTGAGAAGGTCTCCGAGTCCAGCCTGGCGCGAGGACTTCTGCACGGCATGCTCAATACCCGGGACCGGGTCGATCCCTGCCGTCCTTTTTCCAATGACCGGGCGGGTGGCGTACTGGGGGAAGGTGGGGGCGCTGTGCTTTTGGAGTCCAGGGCGCGGGCCGAAGAACGGGGCGCTTCGGCGACTGCAGCCGTCAGCGGGTATGGTGCCGCCTTCGGACTGGCAGACCCGGCAAATGCCACAACGGGCCCTTCGACGGATGCCATTCAGCGGGCCATGACCCTTGCCATCGAACGCGCGGGTCGCAGTCCCGACGAGGTGGATCTCGTAATCGCCCACGGAGACGGGACCCGGGAAGGGGACAGGCAGGAGTGGGAGGCAATCAGCGGAATTTTTTCACGGCAGGACTCAAAAACCAGACTCTACAGCTCGAAAGGTGCCCTGGGAAACCTGCTCGGGGGCGCGCCGATCGTGGATCTGATCCTGGCCGAACGCATGATCCAGACCGGTCTGATCCCACCCACTTACGGGATCGGCGACGGCGAAACCATCGCAGGATCGATGCTGGTCAGGGGCCAGCCCCTGGAGGCCCGGCCGCGGGTGGTGCTGATCAACGGCTTCAGCTACGAGGGCCAGGCCGGTTCCCTGTTAACAGAGGCCCTGGGATAGAGTGACGAGATGAGATTCCTTTATTACGACCGGGTGGATCAACTGACCAGGGGCGAGTCTATCGTGGGCATCAAGTCCTTCCCCCTTTCTGAGGAATTCTTCCGGGGCAACCACGGCAAGGTGGCCCTGGTGCCCGGGGTCATTTTCATCGAGGCGATGGCCCAGCTGCTAGGATGGCTCACCATCTACTCGTACGATTTCAAGTTCACCGCCGTGATGTCCCTGATCGAGGGGGTGAAGGTCACCTCAACACTGCGCCCGGGTTTTACCGCGGAGATCCATGCCGAGCTGATCTCAGCCACACGCCGGGACTCCTACGGCCGTGCCCGTTGCCTGGTGGATGGCCAGGAGGTGGCTTCCGTGGACCGGATCCTTTACGCCCACAGCCGTCAGGTGGATCCAGAGGCCTTGAAGGCCCTGTTCGGCTACTACAGCGGGATGGGCAGTGAAACCCCCTGGCTGACCAATCCCAGCAGGGCCTGAGGCAATCGGTATGAGCCGGATCATGGGAGAGAAAAGGCGTGTGGTGGTTACCGGGCTGGGTATGGCAACCCCTCTTGGACTGTCGGTGTCAGAAAGCTGGGACAAGGCGCTCAAGGGGATCGGCGGAATTCGTTCCCTGGGTTACCCGGCGGCGCAAAAGTCCCCCGTCCAGGCGGTGGGCGAGGTCAGCGAACGCGACTGGGATCAGATAGCAAAGCGGTTTCCCGATGAAGCGGCCGCGCATGGAGAGAGACGGACGCTGTTCGCCCTCTGGGCGGCCCGCTCGGCACTGGATGACAGTACGCTTGATGTCGCAAAGGCGAATTCCGGGCGTTGTGGTGTGATGCTGGCGGCAGGGGCACCTATTAACCGGCTGGAGGATATCAATCCCTGGATCACCCCGGAGGGTGGTTTTGATTATCGGCGCTTCGGCCGGGAGTACGGGCAGCTGCACCGCGAATCCATCATGCGCAATAACACCCACCGGCCTTCCGCGCTGGTGGCCGCGCAGTGCGGGCTGGGCGGCCCCAACGGCACCATCAGTTCAGCCTGTGCCTCGGCCACCCAGGCACTGGGACTGGCGTTTCGCAGTATTCAGCGGGGTGAGTCGGACATGATGCTCGCCGGCGGCGCAGACTCCATGATCAATCCCGTGGGACTGGTCTTCTTCGTCCTGCTCGGCGCGGCCAACACGACCCGGGAGGATCCGACAGGCGCCTGCCGGCCCTTCGACCGCAAACGCGCCGGCCTGGTGATGGGCGAGGGTGCAGGTGTGATCGTCCTGGAAGAGGAAAGCCATGCCCGAGAACGCGGCGCCCGCATCTATGCCGAAGTGGCGGGTTATGGTTCTTCAATGGATGCACACCAGGTCACCGCTCCCGATCCCAAGGGCGTAGGCGCGGCCAGATCCATGGCGGCTGCCGTCAGCGATGCGGGAATGGATCTCGGGGAAATCGACTACATCAATGCCCATGGCACCGGCACCAAGCTCAATGACATGGCGGAGACCCTGGCGATCAGGAATACCTTCGGAGAACAGGCGGACCGGCTCGTGGTCAATTCCAGCAAGCCCCTGACCGGGCACCTGCTGGCGGCCTCCGGCGGGCCCGAGTTTGTCTTTACCACGCTGAGCGTGCATCAGGACCGGGTGCATCCCACGCTCAATCTGACCAGTCCCGATCGAAAGTGTAATCTTGATTATGTCTCCGATGGTCAGCGCAGTCTGCCCGTCGGGGCCGCGATTTCGAACTCCTTTGGCTTTGGGGGGCAGAACGCCTCCATCCTGATAAAAAAGTATCAATCATGAATATCGATCTGAGTAGCAAAGTTGCCCTGGTCACCGGCGGGTCCCGCGGCATCGGCCGGGCGGTCTGCAAGGGGTTGGCGGGAGCCGGTGCACGGGTCATCGTCAACTATCGTTCCTCACGGGAAGAGGCAGAGAGCCTGTGCCGGGAGATCGGTGATGCCGGCGGTGAGGCGATTAGCTGCCAGGGGGACGTCTCCAGTGCGGAGGAGGTCGATGGCCTGTTCGAGTTCATCGGCAAGGAGTTCGGACAGCTGGATATCCTGGTCAACAACGCGGGAGTGATCAAAGACACCCTGCTCTTGAGCATGAAAATTGCTGACTGGGACAAGGTAATGGACGCCAATCTCCGGGGCACCTTTCTCTGCACCCGCCTGGGCGCGGAGATGATGTTTCGGCGGCGTTCGGGAAAGATCATCAACATGTCTTCGGTGAGTGCCATCCGCTCTTCCCGGGGACAGGCCAATTATGCCGCCTCCAAGGGTGGAGTGATCTCCTTCACCCGGGCCTGCGCTGCGGAGCTGGCGGGAAGGGGTATTCAGGTAAACGCGGTATTGCCGGGTTTCGTGGAGACCGATATGACCAAACGGGTGATAAGCCGGGCAGGGAAGCAGACCCTGGAGCGCATCCCATCGGGCCGCTTCGGACAACCCGAGGATATCTCCGGGCTGGTGGTTTTTCTGGCATCGCACCAGGCGGATTACATCACCGGGCAGGCAATACCGGTAGATGGTGGATTGAGTATTTAGGCAGGACCATAATATGCGTTATTTGTTGGTAGATCACATCACCGCGGTTGAACCGGACAAATCCATTCGCGGGGTCAAGAACGTGGCCATGACCGAGGATTTTCTCGAGTTTCATTTTCCCCGGAATCCCATCATGCCGGGTGTCATGGTACTGGAGGCAATGGCCCAGCTCACCGGTTGGCTGAGTGCGGTTTCCAGCGATTTCGAGCATTGGTTCGTGATCGAGAATATCCGTCAGTGCAAGTACTACGGTTTTGCGTTTCCCGGCGATCAGGTGGAACTGGAGGTTTCAGTCTCCAAAGAGAGCGAGGACGGCTCGCCAGTCTATCTCGGGCTGGCGTCAATCGGCGGACGGAAAAAAGTGGTCGCGGAGTTTTCCGGCCGAACCCTGCCGCTGTCGGATCTCGATGAAGTGGAACTGAAGCGCAGAGAGTATCAGGTGCTGACCCGCACCCTGCCCAGGCGATGAGTGACGGCATTATGAATCAAAACCGAGTGGCCATTACGGCGGTGGGTATGGTCTCCCCCCTGGGGATGGACGTTGAAACCAGCTGGCAGGGGATCAAGGCGTCCCGCAGCGGCATTGGTTTTCATCCCCGGGATGGCATTCCTTCGACCTACCAGTACCAGGGGCTGGTCGATGATCCCTGCGACGTTCCCGATGATGTGTCCCGTCAGCTGACCAGTCAGATACGTTTCCTGAACCGGGGCAGCCTGTTGGGTCTTGCTGCGGCACGCCAGGCATTTATCTCATCCGGGCTCTCGGAGGATCAGGTGCCCCCGGGACGCAGGTCGCTCTATGTGGGTGCCGGTGATTTCACCAGTGTGGGCTATGAGTTCATGTACCCGGCGATGAAGGTGGCTGCCGATGAACAGTGGCAGCAGGTGGATCAGGCGGTGCTGAATCAGGCGGCGGTTGATCTGGTCAATCCCTTCTTTCTGCTGGAGTCTCTCAACAACAACCTGTTCAGCTTTCTCTCCGCCTATCTGCAGTTCATGGGTTCCGGTACCGCCATGTCAGCTCAGTCGCCCGCCGGTTCGAATGCCGTTGAACTGGCCTATCGCAGTATCAAGCAGGGGCGAGCCGATATTGCCATGGCCGTGGGGTGCGGCAACTGGAATGCCGATGTACCGATTTACGAGATGCGGGGACTGGGGCTCCTTTCCCAGTGCCGGCACGGTGCCGATTCCTATCGTCCCCTTTCCCGCGGGCGTGATGGTTTCATACCGGGAGAAGGCGGTGCGGCCTTGCTGTTGGAAAACTATGATGCGGCCAAGGCGCGTGGAGCCGAGATACTGGGTCTGATAAGCGGTGTAGGCAACACGCTGAGCACAGAACCTGAAAAGGGTCTGGGTTTCTCAGTGGATGCGTATCGGGAGGCCTTTAACTCCGCCCGCGGAGAATCAGGGAAAACGGATTCAGCGCTGGGTTTCGTGATCGCCCATGGCAGCGGCACCGGCAAGGGTGACGGTACGGAACTGGAGGCACTGCGCGAGTTGCAGCAGGAAGGATCGGTGGCCTTTTCCGCGACCACCGCTCTCAAGGCACAGACCGGACACATGGCGGCTGCGAGCGATGTGGCCGAAATTATCTTTGGCCTCATGGCCCTGCGTGAATCCATGGTGCCGGCAACCCATAACTTCAGGGACCCGGAGTCTGGATACACCTCTCTTTCCATCTCCGATGCCCCCCAGCCGCTTACCGATCCAAGCTTTATCAGCTTGAGCATCGGTGTGGGTGGGCAGATCTCGTCAGTGTTGGTGGAGGCCGGCTGACTCCGCTCCCCCTTTCATGGCGAACAGGAAAAAACAGAAAAAGACGAAACCCCTGCATCTGATCGAATATGGCATCGTCTATCTCCTGATCCTGGCGACCCAGTCACTGCCCTTTGCGGCAGTGCGGGCCCTGGGAACCTTTCTTGGAAAGCTCACCTTCCGGCTGGGTAGCCGGCGACGAAACATCGCCCTGGATAATCTGCACCACGCGTTTGGCGACAGCAAGTCACCGGCGGAGCTGGAGCGTATCGCCCGGGAGAGTTTTATCTCCTTTTTCATGACTTTTCTAGAGAGCATCAAGTTCAAAAAGATGCTTAGGGACCCGGAGCGTATACTCGACCTGGCCAACGAATCCGAGAGTATCGAGGCCCTGTTGCAAAGGATAAAGCAGGTACATGAACAGGCAGGCGGATGTATTTTCGTTACCCCCCACCTGGGTAACTGGGAAGTTCTGCCCCACGCCAGCGCTTATGTAGGGGTGCCGCTGATGGTAGTGGCCCGTCCTCTGCGCAATCCCCTTCTGGAGAAGCTGATCTACAGCGACCGCACCGCTACCGGACAGGTCCTTATCCCAAAGCGCAACGCCATGTTCATGCTGCAAAAGACCCTGCACAAGGGCAACTCCATCGGGCTGCTGGCGGACCAGGCGACGAAAAAGGCGCTGTCAGTGGACTTCTTCGGCCGCAAGGCCACCACCACGCCGGTGCCCGCTATACTCGCCACCGCTTATGGCCGGCCCATCGTGGTGGTCGCCTGCTGCCGTGATGCCACGGGAAAGGGCTTCGACGGGTTCATGGCCGAACCCATCTGGCCGGGTGAATACAAGAGCGAGAAGGCAGAAATTCATCGTATGACGGGAGAGATGAACCGGGCCATGGAATCCATTATTCGGCAGCGTCCGGAGCAGTATCTGTGGATGCACCGGCGCTGGAAGGTATATCCGAATCAGCGGGATCTGAGTATCCAGGCAGGTCAATAGCCCATTGCAATGCGGAAGCTTGAAAATCAGGGTTTTCTCGATTCAGATGAGACATGAAAGTCCAAAACAAGGGGTCCCTTCTCCCTCAGGAGGGTCTAGCGAAGGCTCTTACACCTTCTCCCCGAGGGAGAGGGAGTTAATGGGGCACCAGTGACAATGCATAAACTATTCTTGACTGGCGTGGCGTTGTCGGTGTTTTTACTGCTGACCCCTGGCCAGAGCAGAGGTGAACCAACAGCGAGGATCGATCAGGCGATTCAGCACCTGATGGCCTATGTTGCGGGGTCGGACCTGACTTTTATACGGAATGCCGAGCGGCACACTTCGATTGATGCCGCAGAGCACATGAACAAGAAATATCAACACTTCAAAGATGACATCGAAACACCCGAAGATTTTATTGAGCTGTGTGCGACAAAGAGCCTGCTGAGCGGAGATCCGTATCTGATTATCGATGCTCAGGGCAATGAGATCAGGACCAGTGACTGGTTAAGAACGGAGCTTGATATATACCGGGCGCGCGACCAGTGAGGCGGTCGCTGGCGGGCATTGGGTGTTTCTCCGTCTGCCTGCTGCTTTCGATCCTGAACCTTCAGGGCTGCGCAACAGCCAGTCTCGATGCCACACCTTCTGTTCAATCTTACCCGGTTGATTCCGACCCGACGCTCGTATCGAATACAGATCGTGACGGCAGGCTCAAGGTCATGACACTCAATGTGGCGCACGGGCGCGGTGACGGTTTCCACCAGCTGCTGCAGCATTCGGAAACGACGCTTGCCAATCTCGATGCGATCGCTTCTTTACTCAAAGAGAAGGGTGCAGATGTGGTCGCACTGCAGGAGGCGGATGCCCCGTCATTCTGGAGCGGTGGATTCAATCACGTTGACTATCTGGCGAGAAAGGCCGATTTCAGCCATGCCGTGCATGGCAGGCACGCCGACGGACTCGGGCTTTCCTACGGTACGGCCCTGATATCAAGGCTCGAACTCAGGGATCCCAAGGCAATAACATTCGATCCCCGTTTGTCGCCGGTACCCAAAGGATTCCTGGTCTCGGCTGTGAGCTGGCCGGGCAACCCGGGCATCGATGTCGACGTTGTATCTCTCCACCTCGATTTTACGGGCAGGTCAACGCGCAAAAAACAGGCGATGCAATTGATCGAGACCCTCAGGGGCAGGAACCGCCCCGTGATTATCATGGGAGATTTCAATACCGATTGGAAAAAGGATTCCACCGTCCGGTACATCAGCCAGGCGCTTGGACTCTCCCCGTACAACCCGAAAGAGCAGGGCCTGGAAACCTTCCCCAAATTCGGAAAACGCCTGGACTGGATACTGGTATCACCGGGCATTTCGTTTCATACCTACCGGGTGGTTCCCAGTGAGTTATCTGATCATTACGGTGTTATTGCCGAGTTGGCGCTGGACGGGGATGAACGGAATTATAAACGGACAGTGTTGAATAAGGGTCGTTAGTGCGCGCCTGGAGGGACTCGAACCCCCAACACCCGGCTTCGAAGGCCGGTACTCTATCCAGTTGAGCTACAGGCGCATTGAGGGGAGCCTAACACATCATCCTACGGGATGATTGCCGGCAATGGGAGGCGGATCAGAGATTGGCGATTTTTATCCGCCATTCCGCAGGGCCTGTTTTGTGTACTGACTCGCCCCTGCTGTCCACGGCCACGGTAACCGGCATGTCCTTTATCTCGAACTCCCGGATCGCCTCCATGCCCAGGTCTTCGAAGGCCACCATGCGTGCCGATTGGATCGCCTTGGAAACCAGGTAGGCGGCGCCTCCCACGGCCATCAGATAGACGGCGCCGTGGCGCTCTATGGCCTCCAGGGCTGTCGGGCCACGTTCTGCCTTGCCGACCATGCCGATGAGTCCGGTCTGGCTGAGCATCATCTCCGTGAACCGGTCCATGCGTGTTGCGGTGGTGGGTCCTGCGGGCCCCACGACCTCGTCGCCCACCGGATCCACAGGGCCTACGTAATAAATAAAGCGGCCGTTGAAATCCACGCCGTCGGGCAGTGGTTTGCCGCTCTCCAGGAGGTCCTGGATCCGCTTGTGAGCCGCGTCCCTGCCGGTGAGGATTTTTCCTGAAAGCAGGATTCTGTCACCGGGCTGCCATCCTGCGATCTCTTCCTTGGTCAATCCGTCCAGGTTGACTCGGCGGGCCTCTTCCCCGGCCTCCAGGGTGATGTCCGGCCAGATGTCCGGTGAGGGTGGCACCAGCTGCACCGGACCGCCCCCATCCAGACTGAATTCCACGTGACGTGTCGCTGCGCAGTTGGGGATCATGGCCACCGGTAGCGAGGCGGCGTGGGTGGGGTAGTCGAGGATCTTGACGTCCAGAACGGTGGTAAGTCCGCCCAGCCCCTGGGCACCGATCCCCAGGGCGTTGACCTTTTCGAAGAGTTCCAGTCGCAGTTCCTCGACGCGGCTGGAGGGACCCCTGGCCTTCAGCTCGTGGATGTCTATGTGCTCCATGAGCGCTTCCTTGGCCAGCAGCATGGCCTTCTCAGCGGACCCGCCGATGCCGATGCCGAGCATGCCCGGCGGACACCATCCCGCACCCATGGTCGGCACCGTTTCCAGCACCCAGTCGACCAGGCTTCCCGAGGGATTGAGAACGGTAAACTTGGACTTGTTCTCCGAGCCACCCCCCTTTGCCGCAAGCTTCACTTCCACCCGGTCTCCGGGCACGAGGCGGGTGTGGATGATGGCTGGTGTATTGTCACCGGTGTTTTTTCGCCCGCCGGCGGGATCACTCACCATGGAGGCGCGCAGGACATTGTCGGGGTGGGCATAGGCGCGGCGCACCCCTTCGTTGACCATGTCCTCAAGGCTCATATCTGCCTCCCAGCGTACGTCCATACCCACATCCAGCATGGCAACCACCATGCCGGTGTCCTGACAGATGGGCCGGTGCCCCTCGGCGCACATCCTGGAGTTGACCAGGATCTGTGCCATGGCGTCCCGCGCGGCCGGTGAGGCCTCCTGCTTCCAGGCCTCGGTCAAAGAGAGGATGAAATCCTCCGGATGATAGTAGGAGATGTACTGGAGCCCGTCGGCGACGCTCTGGACAAGGTCTTCCTGTCGTATGGTGGTCATTGTTCGGGTTCCTTCGCTCAGACCTGCAGCAGCAGGCGTGAGGGGTCTTCCAATACGTTCTTGATGGTGACCAGGAACTGCACCGCTTCGCGGCCGTCGACGATCCGGTGATCGTAGGAGAGCGCCAGATACATCATGGGCCGGATCACGATCTCGCCATTTTCCACCATCGGGCGCTCCTGAATCTTGTGCATACCCAGAATGGCGCTCTGGGGCGGATTAAGGATGGGTGTCGAGAGCATGGAACCGTAGACGCCGCCGTTGGAAATGGTGAAAGTGCCGCCGGTCAGGTCCTCATAGCTCAGGGTGCCTGCGCCGGCCTTCTTTCCGAAATCCACGGTGGCCTTCTCCAGTTCACCGAAACTGAGCTGGTCGGCGTCCCGCAGGACCGGAACTACCAGGCCTCGTGGGGAGCCCACCGCGATGCCGATATCGTAATAACCGTGATAGACGATGTCCTGGCCGTCCACCGACGCATTGACTGCCGGGAACTTCTTGAGCGCCTCCAATGACGCCTTGATGAAAAAGGACATGAAACCCAACCGTACCTCGTGTTCTTTTTCGAACTGTTCCCTGTAGCGGTAGCGCAGGTCGTTCACCGCCTGCAGGTTGACCTCGTTGAAGGTTGTCAAGATGGCGGCGTTCTGCTGCGCCTCCAGCAGGCGCTTGGCGATGGTTGCCCGCAGTCGGGTCATGGGTACGCGCTGCTCGGGTCTTTCCCCCTCCATGCCGGTCTGTGTAATCTCGGAATCTGCGGGTTTGGCAGATGCGGCGGGTGCCGCTGTCTCCGCTGTTGCCTCTTGGGCCTCCATATAGCTTGTGATGTCCGATTTCAGGATTCGTCCATCTTTGCCGGTCCCCTGTATCTCGTGAGGGTCTATTCCCATTTCCTTGACCAGCCGCCTGACCGCAGGGGTGAGCACCGGTTCAAGGCCGCCTTGTGCGTCTGTTTCGGCTTCCTCCTTCTGTGCCGGCGCACCTGACTCTCCCGTGGACTTTTTAGCCGGCTGGGCGGCGGCACCTGCCTCAATAACCGCGAGCAGATCCCCAGCCTGTACGGTATCGCCTTCGTTGACGGCAACCTGTCCCAGTACGCCATCCATGGGGGAGGGTACTTCCAATACCACTTTATCGGTTTCCAGGTCGACCAGGTTTTCGTCTCTTTCGACCTTGTCTCCAGGGCTCTTGTGCCAGGTGAGAATGGTGGCGTCCGCTACGGATTCAGGCAGTGCGGGTACATTGACCTTTGTGCTCATCTTCTTAAATGGTCCTTCGGTTCATGGTGGAGTTGATGTTGCCGGTAAGTGCTTCGTCGATCAGGGTCTCCTGCTGTTTCACATGCACCGGGTAATAACCTACGGACGGTGCGGCGGAACTGGCCCTGCCGACATAGAAGAGTTTCTTGCCCTTCAAAATCTGGGTGCGGAAGCGGTGCCTGATCTGGCGCCAGGCGCCTTGGTTCTGGGGCTCTTCCTGGCACCAGATGATGCGCTTCACCTCGGTGTATTTGTCGATGGCCTGATCGAACTGCTCCCCGGGGAAGGGGTAGATCTGCTCGAGCCGGATGATGGCCACGTTGGTCAGCCCCCTGGCACGGCGCGCCTCGAGCAGGTCGTAATAGACCTTGCCCGAGCACACGACCACGATCTCAATGCCCGCTGGATCCA
The DNA here is from genome assembly GCA_030145425.1 of Chromatiales bacterium. Lineage (GTDB taxonomy): Bacteria > Pseudomonadota > Gammaproteobacteria > Chromatiales > Chromatiaceae > JAHEHQ01. Next base: position 25,068 of record JAQYVO010000179.1, read on the forward strand.
GGTCGTCAACCTCGCCGATAACCGGATGAAAGCTGCCGTTCGTGAATTCCGCTAACGAGGAAGTTGCGAGGCGGTGGCGCAGCAGGCTTTTGGGTGACATGACGATCAGGGGTTTGCGCATCGGCCGGATCATCTGTCGCCGCAGCATGTGAAAAACCTGGGCCGGGGTTGTGGGAACACAAACCTGCATGTTGTGTTCGGAACAGAGTTGCAGGTAGCGCTCCAGGCGGGCCGAGGAGTGTTCCGCACCCTGCCCCTCATAGCCGTGGGGCAGGAGCATGACCAGGTTACAGTATCTGCCCCATTTGGCACCCCCGGAGCTGATGAACTGGTCGATTACTACCTGGGCACCGTTGGCAAAGTCGCCGAACTGGGCCTCCCAGATGGTCAGCGTATGGGGATCGGCTGTTGAATAGCCATATTCAAAACCCAGGACCGCCTCTTCGGAGAGCAATGAGTCGATGACCACGAAGTGGGCCTGGTCCGCCGAAATGTTCTTCAGGGGAACATAACTGCTCCCGTCGTTCTGATTGTGGAAGACGGCATGACGGTGGGAAAAGGTGCCGCGTCCGCAATCCTGGCCGGAGAGCCTTACGGGGTAGCCTTCTTCCACCAAAGTGGCATAGGCAAGGGTCTCACCCATGCCCCAGTCCACCAGCTGATCGCCGTGGGCCATCTTTCTGCGCTCGCTGACGATCTTGGCGATACGGGAGTGGGGCTTGAAGCCTTCCGGCAGGGACAGCAGCCTTTCCGTAATTTCCGACAGCCGTTCTTTGTTGATACCCGTATCCGCCGGGTGCTCCCAGGACACGTTTTGAAAGGGCCGCCAGTCGATACGGCCCGAGAAGCTCATATTGAACAGGGTCGGACGCGCCACCACGGAACCCTGTTCCAGGGATGATCGGTAGTCCTCGACCATTGCCCTCACCCGATCCGGTGTAATCACGCCTTCGGCGATGAGCTGGTCCGCATAGGCGCTGCGGGTCGGGGGCAGCCGCCGGATCTTCTGGTACATCTGGGGCTGGGTCAACGCGGGCTCGTCCGCCTCGTTGTGCCCGTGTCTGCGGTAACACACCAGATCGATGATCACGTCCTTGTGGAAACGTTGACGGTAGTCCAGCGCCAGACGGGTGACGAAAATCACCGCTTCCGGGTCGTCTCCGTTCACGTGGAAGATGGGTGTCTGCACCATCTTTCCCACGTCGGTGCAGTAGAGGGTGGACCGCGTGTCCGTTGGGTCGGAGGTGGTAAAACCGATCTGGTTGTTTATGACGATATGAACCGTACCGCCGGTGCCGTAGTCCCGGGTCTGGGACATCTGCAGGGTTTCCATGACGACACCCTGTCCGGCGAAGGCGGAGTCGCCGTGGATCAGGATCGGCAGCACGCGTTCACCCGTAGTGTCGTTGATGCTGTGCTGTCTGGCGCGCACAGAACCTTCGATGACCGGATTGATGATCTCCAGGTGCGACGGATTGAAACCCATGGCCAGGTGGACGAAGCCGCCGGGAGTCTCAATATCTGTGGAAAAACCCATGTGGTATTTCACGTCCCCGGAGGTCATGTAGGGGTCTGGTGTCTTCTTTCCCTCGAACTCCTCGAAGAGATCCGACGGGGGTTTGCCGAGTATGTTGGTCAACAGATTCAGGCGCCCGCGGTGAGCCATGCCGATGGCCGCCGTCTCGATGCCGTTGGCCCCGGCGCGCTGGATCAGTTCATCCATCAGGGGGACGAGCGACTCGCCGCCCTCAAGTGAGAAGCGCTTCTGGCCGACATATCGGGTGTGGAGGTATTTTTCCAGTCCCTCCGCGGCGGTGAGCATGGTCAACAGCCAGATCCTGCCATCGCTGGTGAGCTCGGGCTTCGCCCTGTAGCCTTCCACGCGTTTCTGGATCCAGCGTTTCTGGCGGGTGTCGGTGATATGCATGTACTCGGATCCGACATTTTCGCC
>JAQYVO010000187.1 GCA_030145425.1 Chromatiales bacterium
GCGATGGGGGCGGCGACTGAACCGCCGTGACCGCCGTTCTCGACGATCACTGCCACCGCGATCCGGGGGTCTTCCACCGGGGCGAAGGCGATGAACAGGGCGTGGTCTCTCAGCTTCTCCTCCACTTCCTCCTCGTCGTACTTTTCGTCCTGCTTCACTGTGAAGACCTGGGCGGTGCCGGTTTTACCGGCGATCCGGTAATTGCTTTTCCTGATCCGTTTTGCGGTGCCCCTGTCGCTCTCTATCACCTGAACCATGGCTTCGACCACCCTGTCCCAGTTGGTAAGGTCCTGTTGCGTCAGAAGCAAGCTGGAGACGGGCTCGAGGGGTGTTGGTTCCTCCTGACCCACGGCCCTGAGGGATTGCACCACCCTGGGTGTGATGCGCAGACCGCCAGCGGCCAGCGTGGCCGTCGCATGGGCCAGCTGCAGGGGGGTCGTCAGGAAATATCCCTGGCCGATGCCGGTGATGAGGGTCTCGCCGGGATACCAGGGTTGGTTGCGGGAACGCCGCTTCCACTCACGGGAGGGCATCAGGCCGCCGCGTTCACCGGCGATATCCACCCCTGTCCGGGTACCGAAACCAAATTCGCTGAGAGAATCGTGCAGCCTGTCGATGCCAAGCTGATAGGCCAGGTCGTAGAAATAAACATCACAGGACTGGGTGATCGCATCACGCAGGTTCACAGGGCCGTGCCCCTGCTTCTTCCAGTCCCGGTATCTGTGCTTGTGTCCCGGCAGCCGATAGAAACCCGGACAGTACTTTTTCTGTTCGGGCCCCACGGTCCCGGTTTCCAGGCCCGCCAGAGCGATGAAAGGTTTGACGGTTGAGCCCGGGGGATACTGTCCCTTGAGCGCCCGGTTGAAGAGGGGCTTGTCTTCGGACTCCTGCAGGGCCTGATAATCGCTGTAGGTAATCCCCTCGACGAACAGGTTGGGATCGAAGCCGGGATTGCTGACCAGGGCGAGCAGCTCGCCGGTCTGGGGGTCGATGGCCACCGCGGCGCCCGTGTAGTCCCCGAAGGCCGTCACTGCGACATCCTGCAGCCCCGCATCCAGTGACAGATGCAGATCCTGGCCCGGAATCGGCGCCTGGCTTTTCAGTACCCGGATTACCCTTCCCAGGGCGTTGACCTCCACCTGCTGCAGCCCGACCTTGCCGTGCAGTACCTCCTCGTAGGTTTTTTCCACCCCGGTCTTGCCGATATGGGTGGTTCCGGAGTAGGCGGAGTTGTCGATCTCCTTCAGCTCCTGTTTGTTTATACGCCCTACGTAACCCAGCACGTGGGCTGTCTTCTCACCCAGCGGGTAGCCGCGCAGCAGCTTGGCCTGGATATCCACGCCGGGAAACCGGTGACGGTTTACCGCGAATCGCGCCACCTCCTCTTCCTCGAGGTGGACGCGGATGGGGATGCTGTCGAAGCGCCTCTGCTGCCGGCGCAGGCGATCGAACCTTTTCCGGTCCTTTTCCGTGATGATGATTATTTTCCCAAGCTGTTCCAGGGTCTGCTCCAGATCCGGGACGCGCTCCGGTGTGATCTCCAGGCTGTGGGTCGATACATTCTGAGCGAGTATTGTGCCGTTGCGGTCGTAGATGAGCCCCCTGGTGGGCGGCAGGGGCTGCACCTTGACCCGGTTGTCCTGGGAGAGGGTGGTAAAATGCTGATGCTCGAAAACCTGCAGTTTTGTCAGACTCAGAATCAACAACAACAGCAACAGGATCATGCCGAAGGTGGCGGTTCCCGCACGCACCCGGAACAGCCGGCTTTCCCGGAGATAGTCCTTGATAGTAACTTGGGGCATGGTGTCGACAGGTTCCTGTCTAACTGACCTGAAACTTGCGCCGAAGATCCCGCAGGATAACCAGAATCCAGGGCCAAAGCAGCATACCGACCACGGGCGGTGCCCAGAACAGCAGCGGGGGCACCGGTTGCGCCACGGTTCCCATTACCCATAATTCAAGCAATTTCTCAACCAGCAGCAGAGACAGGATGGACAGGGACTGCTGCCAGATGGGGAAGAGCCGCAGTCGCTGATGTACCTTCTGGGTGATAAAGGCGATCACGGACAGGGAAAGCGCGTGCTGGCCAAGTAGGGTCCCCGTCAGCACGTCCACCATGATGCCGGTCAGCCATCCCACACCGACGCCGATGCGCTGCGGAGAGGCCATGCACCAGTAGATAAGAACCAGGGTGTACCACTGCGGGCGAAAACTGCGGGCCCACTCAGGCAGGGGGAGGACCATGAGCAGAAAGGCCACCAGGAAACTCAGAAGAATGACGATGCCGCCGCGCCTGGGGGTGAGGGTCATGGCCGGGTCTCCTGCGAGGGGGCTTCGGCCGGTTCATCCGCTGTCGCCGCCGGCTCGCTGTTTTCTGAGTTCTCGAGATCTTTGAAGGGTGACAGTCTCCAGACCAGCAGTGCTTCCCTGGCCCTGCCCAGATGGGCCTTGGTTCGCGCCAGAATGGTGGCGAAAGGCTGTCCGGGCTCCCTGGTGACCGAAGTGACCTCCGCCACCGGATAACCGGGGGGGAACCGGCCGCCCAGGCCCGAAGTCACCAGCAGGTCGCCTTGCTTGATGTCGGCGTTGTTGGGCAGGTTGGGCAACTCGAGCTCGCTGATCCGGCCGGTTCCGAGGGCCATTGTCCGCAGCCCGTTTCTGTTTACCCTGACCGGAAGGGCATGACGGGCGTCGGTAATCAGCAGCACCGTGGCGTTGCCGCGGTTGACGTGTATGACCTGCCCCATCACCGCATTGGCGTCGAGCACCGGCTGTCCCAGGAAGATCCCGGAACTGCTTCCCTTGTTGACCAGCACCTGCTGCCGATAGGGGTCCAGGTCCACCCCGATCAGCTCGGCGATCAGAACCCGGTCACCGATCTTGAAGGAGGAATCCAGCAGGTCACGCAGACGCATGTTCTCGGTCTCCAGGGCAGCCAGCTTCTGCTGTTTTGCCTGGAGCGTGAGGTTTTCCTTGCGCAGCCTTGCATTGTCTTCCTGCAGACTGCTTCGGGATACCAGGGTGTCCGATATCCAGCCCGCAAAGGATTGGGGCAGGTCGGCAACGTAATGCAGGGGAGAAACCACAACAGAGATTATGGAGCGTACCGTCTCCAGGTGTTGCTGGCGGTGGTCTGCAACCATCAGGGCAAGTGAGAACACCACCGCTACGATGGCGCGGGCGGTGATCGAGGGGCCTTGTGTAAAGATCAGTTTGATGGCTGATCAATCTCGTCTGGCAGGTGGGTAACAGGCTCAACGGGCCCTGATCGGTTATTCAACGGCAAACAGCAGTTCGCCTCCGCGTTCATCGAGCATTTCCAGGGCCCGGCCGCCGCCCCTGGCGACGCAGGTGAGCGGATCTTCCGCTATCAGCACCGGCAGTCCTGTCTCCTCTTCAAGCAGCCTGTCTATGTCCCGGAGAAGTGAACCACCGCCAGTCAGAACAATGCCCCGTTCAGCCACGTCCGAGCCCAGTTCCGGCGGTGTCTGCTCCAGCGCTGCCTTTACCGCTCCGACGATGCCTGAGAGGGGTTCCTGGAGCGATTCCAGGATTTCATTGCTGTTGAGGGTGAAACTGCGGGGAATGCCTTCGGCGAGATTGCGTCCCTTGATCTCTATCTCCTTGACCTCGTTGCCCGGGAAGGCGGAGCCGATGGCCTTTTTCACCCGTTCTGCGGTTGCCTCGCCGATCAGGGTCCCGTAGTTACGCCGAACGTAATTGATGATGGCGTCGTCGAAACGGTCACCGCCCACTCGTACCGAGTTGGCGTAGACGATGCCGTTGAGGGAGATCACGGCGACCTCAGACGTGCCGCCGCCGATGTCCAGCACCATGGACCCCCTGGCCTCGTCGACCGGCAGGCCGGCCCCTATGGCCGCCGACATGGGCTCCTCGATCAGGTAAACCTCCCGGGCGCCCGCACCGGCGGCGGATTCCTTGATCGCCCGGCGTTCCACCTGGGTTGAACCGCAGGGTACACAGACCAGGACCCGGGGACTCGGTCTGATCAGTTTGCTCTCGTGCACCTTGTGAATAAAGTGCTGCAGCATCTTCTCGGTGACCGTGAAATCCGCGATCACCCCGTCTTTCATGGGGCGAATGGCGGTTATGTTGACCGGGGTACGGCCCAGCATCTGTTTTGCCTCTTCCCCCACGGCCGCAACGGACTTCCCGCCGCCAGGTCCGCGGTCCGTCCGAATGGCCACAACGGAGGGCTCGTCCAGGACGATGCCCTGGCCCCGTGCGTAAATGAGGGTGTTGGCTGTCCCCAGATCTATTGAAAGGTCGTTGGAGAAAATCCCGCGTATGCGTCTGAACAACATGGCGAATTTGTTTTCCGTAGCTTACTTTTATCGGTTGTCTGGGGGCCTGGGACGGAATAATCTCTATCCATGTCCCGGGGGGATTGCGTAATTTATCAATCAGAAGGGGTTCTGAGCAAGGAACTGGATTCAAAAAAACCTGTACCTGACTCCTGAATCATCCCGGTTGGAACCGGGAAACCCGCCCATGACGTAACGGAATGGCCTGACCTGGGGTGGGTAAGTGTGGTATTTTCCCGTTTTTTATCCTCAATCGAGGGGGAATACCATGTCCCTGGATAGATCGGAAGTTGCGAAAATTGCCTACCTTGCACGATTGGAGGTGACCAGCGGAGAGCTGGATGCCGTGGCCGGAGATCTCTCCAATATCCTTGACCTCGTGGAGCAGATGAACGGTGTGGATACCGCCGGTGTGACCCCTATGGCGCACCCGCTGCACATGGCGCAGCGGTTGAGAGAAGACGCCGTTACAGAGGATGACAAGCGAAGCAAATACCAATCCATCGCGCCCTCGACCGACAGCGGGCTTTACCTGGTACCCAAGGTTATAGGTTGAGAAGAGTTCAATAAGATGCACGAAAAGAGTATCAAGCAGTTGTCCGCCGGCCTGAGGGCGGGAGAGTTTTCCAGCGCGGAGCTCGTCGGCCACTATCTGGGTCGGATCGAGGGCATGGATAAATCACTCAACAGTTTTGTCACCGTTTCCCGGGATCTGGCATTACAGCAGGCGGAGGCCGCCGATAGCCGCATTCGTGGGGGAGGCGCGGGGCCGCTCACCGGAATCCCCATCGCGCACAAGGATATTTTCTGTACCGATGGCGTCAAGACGAGCTGCGGTTCCAGAATGCTGGACAACTTTGTTTCGCCTTACGATGCCACATTGGTTTCACGACTGGGGGATGCCGGGGCGGTAATGCTGGGCAAGACCAACATGGATGAGTTTGCCATGGGGTCTTCCAACGAAACCAGTTTCTACGGCCCGGTGCACAATCCCTGGGATGCGGATCTGGTTCCCGGGGGTTCCTCCGGCGGCTCGGCCGCCGCGGTCTCGGCCCGGCTCTGTGCCGGGGCCACCGGAACGGACACCGGGGGTTCCATACGACAACCGGCGGCACTTTGCGGGATTACCGGACTGAAACCCACCTATGGCCGGGTTTCACGCTACGGCATGATCGCCTTTGCCTCGTCCCTTGATCAGGGAGGCACCCTGACACGCAGCGCGGAAGATGCCGCGCTCCTGCTTCAGGCCATGGCCGGATTCGATCCGCGGGATTCCACCAGCGCGGAGGAACCGGTACCCGATTACGCCGCCACCCTGGAAGCCGATATCAGCGGACTCAGGGTAGGGCTCCCGAAGGAGTACTTCGAAGAGGGGCTGGATCCCGGGGTTGGGGATGCGGTCATGGCGGCGGTGGATGAGTACCGCAGGATGGGGGCCGAGGTGGTGGAAATCAGCCTTCCCAATACCAGGCTGGCCGTACCCACCTATTACGTGGTCGCCCCGGCGGAGTGCTCCTCCAATCTTTCCCGGTTCGACGGGGTGAGATTCGGTCACCGCTGCGAAGCCCCGAAAAACCTCGAAGACATGTATATGCGGTCCCGGGGTGAAGGCTTCGGTGCGGAGGTCAAAAGACGCATTCTGATAGGCACCTACGCCCTTTCTGCCGGGTACTACGACGCCTATTACCTGAAGGCCCAGCAGATTCGTCAGCTGATCTCGGATGACTTCAGGCAGGCTTTTGCAAAGGTCGATGTGATCATGGGGCCCACCTCGCCGACAACGGCCTTTGCCATCGGGGAGCGGACGGACGACCCGGTAACCATGTACCTGTCCGACATCTACACCATTGCCGTGAATCTCGCCGGGCTGCCAGGCATCTCCATACCCACGGCGCTGGTCGGGGGCAGGCCGGCAGGCCTGCAGATCATCGGCAACTATTT
>JAQYVO010000253.1 GCA_030145425.1 Chromatiales bacterium
AGGCCCTTCCCCAGGCCCTCCCTACCTGAGATTTGTCTTATAAGACGGGATCATCGCATTCAGCGCCTTGGAGAAGTTGGCAAACTCCATCCCCACCGTAGCCAGTTCCACGCCTTCAAAATTCGCCCCGGCCACGTTGGCGCTGCGCAGAATGGCACCGCCCATCACCGCCCGGCTCAGGTCAGCATTGGTCAGGTTGGCGTGCTTCAGGATGGCGTCTTCAGCGGATATGTTCTGCATCTGGGCACCGCTCAGGTTTGCCCCTTCCAGGTTGGCCAGGTTGATGACGGTGAATCCCTCGGGATGCCGGCTGGCGAGCCTGGCGCCGCTGAGATTGGCCTTGATCATGTTGGCATCGTTCAGATGGCTGTCGCTGAAATCTGCCCCTGAGAGGTTTGCCTCTCGCAGGTTGGCCTTGATGAAAAGGGCATTATGGGCGGTACAGTTGCTCATGTCCGCACCACTCAGGTCTGCACTTCTCAAGTCTGCCCTGGACAGGCTGGCACCTTTGAGGTTGCAGTTTCTGAGTTCCACCTTGCGCAGATCGGCGCGGCTTAAATCACAGTTCTCGAGATTACAGTCAGCCAGCATGGCCGCCGCAGACTTGCTTTGGGCACCGAGTTTTGCGCCAGTGAGATTCGCCCCGCTGAGGTCAGCGCCGTTCAGATGAGAGCCTGTCAGGGTTGCCCCCGAAAGACTGGCGCCGCTGAGATTGGCATTAACCAGGTTGGCGTCATTGAGCATGGCCCCTGAAAGGTCTGCTCCGGAAAAGTCCGCATCCTCCAGGAGCATGTCCCTGAGATCTGCCTGCGCCAATGTCTGAATATCCAGAGATGCCAGTACCGCGCCCGTTTTCTTATGTTTGATATCCAGCATGACTCACCCCTGATAACCCCTGTAACTGAGCATCAGAATAACAGCAGGATGCTTTGGGAAAAAGCTACATTATTTTACTTCCTTGTTTCAAGTCATTGCCGTTGAATTGATCTGGCTCATGGATTTTTTCGGCAATCAGCAACACGCTACTCACTGGGTTCTTGTATGTGCGGCCAAATAGCACAGGTAAGAAGTCCTAATACGGATTGGGAGCTAGAGAGGGAAGATGGATAAGGGCCCTCCCAAACAAAGGTCCAGGCGTCCTGCCCTGTCCCATCCAGCCATACCGCATAAGGAAATGCCATCGCTGGGCATGGCGGGAAGCATCGCGCGGGTTTTCATAGACTCGCCATTGTCGCCCCTATTTCTGATGGTGACACTTTTCGTGGGCCTGATCGGGCTCCTTTTTACCCCGCGCCAGGAAGACCCAGAGATCTCTGTACCCATGGTGGATATTTTTATCCAGTACCCGGGCGTGTCCGCAGAACAAGTGGCTGCCCTGGCCATTGATCCGCTGGAACGCATGGTAAGTGAGATCCCGGGCGTGAAGCATGTCTATTCCGCATCCATGCGGGAGGAAGGCATGGTGACAGTCAGGTTCAAAGTGGGTGAGGAGTTGGGGCCCTCCATCGTCAAGGTACACGACAAGCTGCAGTCCAATCTCGATATGATGCCGCCCGGAGTCTCTATGCCCCTGGTAAAGCCCAAGGGCATCGACGATGTTCCGGTGGTTACGGTCACCCTCTGGTCTGAAGTGGTCGATGACAGCGTGCTTCGCAGGCTTGCGTTCGATGTCCTGCAGCGGCTCAAGGAGGTGCCGGACACGGGCCGGGGGTTCGTTGTGGGGGGACGGGCGCAGCAGATTCGTGTGGAAGTGGAGCCGGAGCGCCTGTCAGGCTTTGGCGTGGACCTGGTGACCATCGCGAACACGATAAAAGGCGCCAACATGGAACACGGCAGCGGCAACCTGGAGACCGGCAATACGGAATTCCGGGTATCCTCAGGTGCCTTTCTGCGGTCCGCTCAAGATGTGGAGCGTCTAGTGGTGGCCACCCATCACGGCAACCCGGTCTATGTGCGCGATCTGGCAACGGTCGAGGACGGGCCGGCGGAGACCGAGAAGCTGGTGACCTACTACAGCGGCCCGGCACAACTGAAAGATATGCCTGTCACCATGGCCGCACCGGCGGTGACCATTGCGATAGCAAAAAAGGAGGGGACCAATGGGGTCACCGTGGCCGCCCGAATTCTGGCGAAGCTCGAATCCCTCAAGGGCAGGCTGATACCCGGGGACGTGAATATCACCATTACCAGGGATTACGGCAAGACGGCTTACGACAAGGTCAATGAGCTTCTCATGGCTCTCCTGGGTGCGGCGATTGCGGTAAGTTTTCTGTGCTGGTTCACCATCGGGGCACGACCGGCCATCGTGGTGATCGTCATAATCCCGGTGGTGATCCTGATCACCATCTGGTCGGCCTGGGCCCTGGGCTACACAATCAACCGGGTGAGTCTGTTTGCCCTTATCTTTGCCATCGGCATTCTGGTGGACGATGCTACCGTGGTGGTGGAAAACATCTTTCGGCGCTGGCTGCACGACGACGACACAAGCAAGGAGATAGCGGTGGACGCCGTGCGTGAGGTGGGGAATCCCACCATTATCGCCACGCTCACCGTTCTTGCGGCACTGCTGCCCATGGGCTTTGTCAGCGGCATGATGGGGCCTTACATGTTCCCCATTCCCTTGCTCGCATCGGTGGCGATGATCTTTTCTCTGTTTGCGGCGTTCGTTTTTACGCCATGGTTTGCCCTGAAACTAAGACCCAAGCTGGAAGCTCTGCAGCGTGCGGAGGAACGGGAACGCAAAATCCAGGAGGGTATCGGCCGCTACTACCGACCGCTTATCGAGCCCCTGGCCAACAGTCGCAGAAAAGGCAGGATGTTTCTCTGGGCGATAGTTGCGGCCTTTTTTGCGGCATGCTCGCTGTTCTATTTTCAGATCGTCACGGTCAAGATGCTGCCGTTCGACAATAAGCCCGAATTCAACGTGGTCCTTAACATGCCGGAGGGTACCTCCCTGCCGGTGACCGCCAATACCAGTCATAAAATGGTGCAGGCGCTGCAGCGGATACCGGAGGTGACCGCGCTGCAGTCGTACGTGGGAACGGTCTCTCCCTTCAATTTCAACGGTATGGTGCGCCACTACTATCTGAGGCGGGAGGCCTGGGAGGCCGACATCCAGGTGATGCTCAAGGACAAGGGTGACCGGGACCGCAGCAGCCACCAGATTTCGGAGGCAGCCAGGCACATTCTTACGCCCATCGCCAGAGAAGCAGGGGGCAGAATTGCCGTGGTCGAAATGCCGCCCGGCCCGCCGGTGCTGCAAACCGTGGTCGCGGAAGTCTACGGGCCGGATGAGCAGACCCGGCGACAGACCTCCAGGGATTTGATGTCCATGTTCGAGGAGACGCCCAACCTCGTGGACGTGGACACGTACATGACGGCTCCCCACGATCGGTGGCACTTTGCGGTGGATACGGAAAAGGCGCTGCGTAGAGGCGTGACCGTGGAGGAGATCAATCGCAATCTGGATATGGCCATGGGCGGTTACAGGCTGGGGGACGTGAAGCGCGGCAAGGCGCTCGAACCCACCTACATCGTGCTGCAGTTACCGTTGGAACGCCGTGCGGATCTGCGGCGCCTGGCTGATCTTCCGATCATATCGGGCAGCGGCCGCAAGGTGTCCCTGTCTGAACTGGGGGAATTCAGGCGGATTTCAGAAGATCCGGTCATCTACCACAAGGATCTGCGGCCTATGGAATACGTCACCGGCGAGATGGAGGGCCGGCTCGGGGCGCCTATCTACGGCATGCTGGATGTGGAGGATCGGCTCGAGACGTATCATGCCCCGGACGGGGCGCAGATCAGCGGCACCCTCACCGGGGCCCCGGAAGACGATGCGGTGTCAGGGTTCGAGTGGAGCGGGGAATGGGTGGTGACCTATGAGACCTTCAGGGATCTGGGCCTGGCTTTTGCCGCGGCGTTGGTGCTGATTTACATCCTGCTGGTGTGGGAGTTCGGTAACTTCATCCAGCCGGCCATCATCATGGCGCCGATCCCCCTGACACTTATCGGAATCATCCCCGGGCACTGGATCCTGGGCGCGGAGTTCACCGCCACTTCAATGATCGGATTCATCGCACTGGCGGGCATCGAGGTACGCAATTCCATACTGCTCGTCGACTTTGCCAAGAACGAGGTGCACCGCGGAACGCACGTAAAGGAAGCCGTCATCATGTCCGGGCAGATACGCATGCGGCCGATCTGGGTGACGGACCTCACCATGATGGTCGGCGCCTTTGCCATCCTGTTCGATCCGATTTTTCAGGGTATGGCGATATCCCTGTTATTTGGGCCCGTGGTCGCCACGTCTCTCACATTGATTGTAGTGCCCCTTGGCTGTATCTCCGCCGGTGCGGCCTTCCATCCTGAAAAAGCAGTTGTTGTTCAAAATAAGACCCAAAAAATCGCCGGTTGACAGTCCCGGGTGTTAGCGTTCGACAGGGAAACATACCGGGGTTACCATGCGTGGGTTCGTTAACCGCGATCCGAAAAATAATATTGCCCGGAGGAGTTTCCCAAGATGAAAATCGAGACTATTGCCATCCATGGTGGATTTGAACCGGACCCGGCCACCAAGGCGGTTGCCGTCCCCATTTATCAGACCACGTCCTACGCTTTCGATGATACGCAGCACGGGGCGGATCTGTTTGACCTGAAGGTTCAGGGGAACATCTACACCCGGATCATGAATCCGACCACCGACGTCCTGGAAAAACGGGTGGCGGCCATGGAAGGTGGGGTGGCTGCGCTGGGCCTCGCATCTGGCATGGCGGCCATTACCAACTCGATCTTCACCATCTGCGAGGCCGGGGACAACATCATCACCACCTCGGCGCTGTACGGCGGGACCTATAACCTTTTTGCCCACACGCTGCCCCAGTTGGGGATAACGGCAAGATTCGTGGACGCCAAGGACATAGAGGGCATGGCCGCCCTGATCGACGATCGCACCAAGGTGGTTTTCTGTGAGTCCATCGGCAACCCGGCGGGGAACGTGGTGGATATCGGCGCCATGGCGGATATGGCCCACGCCCACGGTGTACCCCTGATCGTCGACAACACCGTTCCCACACCTTACCTGTGCAGGCCTTTCGAACACGGCGCGGATATCGTGGTCCACGCCCTGACCAAGTACATGGGTGGACACGGTACCAGCATCGGGGGCGTGCTGGTGGATTCGGGGAACTTCCCCTGGGCGGAGCACAAGTCCCGTTTTCGCCGTCTCAATGAACCCGATGTTTCCTACCACGGAGTGGTTTATACAGAGGCGTTGGGAGCGGCCGCATTCATAGGGCGCGCCCGGGTGGTCCCGCTGCGCAACATGGGTGCTGCTATCTCTCCGTTCAACAGCTTCCTGATACTCCAGGGCATCGAGACACTGCCGGTGCGCATGGACCGTCATTGTGAGAACGCCATGGCCGTGGCCGAGTATCTGAGGGATCACTCCCAGGTGGAGTGGGTGCGCTATGCAGGTCTTGATGATCA
>JAQYVO010000024.1 GCA_030145425.1 Chromatiales bacterium
GCCAGGATCAGGCCGAACAGGGTGATCATGTTGAGCGAATAACCCAGCGCCAGCATGCCCGCGAAGGTCCCGATCAGGGAGACCGGAATGGCGATGGACGGCACCAGGGTGGAGCGCCAGTCCTGGATGAAGATGAACACCACCAGGATCACCAGGGCGATCGCGATAAACAGGGTCTCCCTCACTTCCGCGATGGAGGCCTCGACGAATCGCGTGGTGTCGTAGGCCACCGCGTAGTCCAGGTCGTCGGGGAACCGCTGGGAGAGCTTCTCCATCTCCGCCCTGACCGCATCGGCAACCTCCAGGGCATTGGCTCCCGGCAGCTGGTAGATAGCGAGCACAACAGCCGGCTTTCCGTTGAACAGACCAAAGGCGTCGTAGGATTTCGAGCCCAGTTCGATGCGCGCAATATCCCGCAAGCGGACCGTGGAGCCGTCCTCCCCCACCCGCACGATGATCTCCTCGAACTCATCGACGTTGCTCAGCCGGCCCTGGGTGCGCAGGTTGTACTGAAACTGGGACTGGTTGGTGGACGGCGGCTGACCCAGCTGACCCGCCGCCACCTGGACATTCTGCTCGCGGATGGCGGCGGCGACGTCATCGGTCGTCAGTTCCAGGGCTGCCAGCCGGTCCGGATTCAGCCAGACGCGCATGCTGTAGTCCTGCACCCCCAGGATCGAGGCCTTGCCGACCCCGTTGATGCGTGCCAGGGAGTCCGTGACATTGATGTTGGCGTAGTTGTTGAGAAACAGGGTGTCGTAAGTCCCCTCCGGAGAGAACAGATTCACCACCATCAGCATATTGGTGGACTGCTTGGTGGTTATCAGCCCCTGGCGCCTGACCTCCTCGGGCAGCTGGGCAGTGGCCTGGGCCACGCGGTTTTGCACGTTCACCGTATTGATGTCGGCGTCGCTGCCCACCTGAAAGCTGACCGTCAGGGTATAGCTGCCGTCGTTGGCGCTGTTGGAGGACATGTAGATCATGTTCTCCACCCCGTTGACCTTGGACTCGATGGGCCCCGCCACGGTGTCGGATATGGTCTCCGCATCAGCCCCCGGGTAGGTGGCCGATACCTGGACCTGGGGCGGTGTCAACTCCGGATACTGGGCGATCGGCAGTGCCGTCAACGCAATCAGGCCCGCTATGGTGATGACGATGGAAATGACAAAGGCGAACTTTGGCCGGTCGATGAAGAATTCGCTGAACATGGCTTATTCCTTATCCGCGGCTGCAGGGTCCCCGACCTTCTTTTCCTTTTCATCCTCCGCCGATTTCAGGTCCTCACTACCCGGAAGGGACGCCTCCTTCGGCGCCACCTTCATGCCCGGGCGAACCTTCTGAATACCCTCGACCACCACCCTTTCGTCGGGCTCGAGCCCTTCGGACACCACCAGTGAACCGGCATAGGGACGGCCGGTGGTGATGGGCCGGCGCTCGATCTTGTCGTCGGGGTCGACCACCAGCACGAAGGCCCCGGTCTGATCCTCCTGGACCGAGGACTGGGGGATCATCAACTCGGTCTGGCGCTCCGAAGTGCCCAGTATGGCAGTCACGAAGAGCCCCGGTACCAGCAGCTTGTCGGGGTTGTCGAAGCGCGCGCGCGCCGTGACGGTACCCGTTCTCGGGTCCACCACATTGTCGAGGAAATCGATACTTCCTTTTTGTTCGTAGATCTCCCTGTTGGGCAGGCGCAGTTCCACCTCCACCTGGGGCCGGGTTGTGCCATCCACCCCCTCTGCCCTTTCCCTGGCACGACGCTGTTTAACGGTGAGCAGATCCCTCTCGCTGATACTGAAATTGACATAGATGGGATCGAGTTCCACCAGTCTTGCCAGCTCCCCGCTCTGGGGCCCCACCAGGTTGCCGATACTGATCAGCGCACGCCCGATGCGACCATCGATGGGCGCACGGATCTCGGTGAATGAGAGATCGGTCTGGGCCCCCAACAGAGTCGCCCCAGCCGCCTTGAGCTCCGCATCGGCCTGGAGCTTGTTGCTTTCGGCCTCGTCCACCTGCTGCTGGCTGACCGACTGCTTCTTGAGCAGAATCCGGTAGCGTTTCAGATCCTTGTCCGCCTTATCAAGGGCCGCCTCGGCCTTGGCCACGGAACCCTCGGCGGCAGCCACCTGCGCCTCATAGATGGCGGGGTCTATGCGAAACAGCAGATCTTCCGCATGAACTTCCGCTCCCTCTTCGAAAAGCCGCTCCAGCAGATAGCCGCTGACCTGGGCATTCAGGGAGACGTCATTGACAGCCACGGTCCTGCCAATGAACTCCAGGGTCTCGCGGATCTGCTGTTTTTCCGCCTTGGCCACCAGAACCCCCGGGGGGGGGGCTTCGACCTGCTGGTCCTTTGCGGAGTCGCAAGCGGTCAGGAGAGACAACATACACAGGGGCAGGAGCAGGGAGATTCGGGGCATCGTATAGGTCCAACGGGTTTGCATTTCTGCGATTGGAGGAAGTGTACAGACTACGTTCGGAAGGATAAAGCGACCGGGAAAGCGGGTTTCCGTATAATGGCCTTTCTGAACAGTCCCTTGGTGGAGGCAGGCCGATGGAAAACGATCCCCCGATCAACAGGGAAAAAAAGGGACTCGGTTGGTTTCAGGTAGTGGGAATCGTGATCGCGGCCATGCTCATCACGATTGCCGTCACGCTTTGGCTGGTCAAGGTCTACCTGTTTCCCTCGGAATTCACTCCGGTCACGCTGAACGAAAGCGAACAGCGAACCCTGGATCGGAAACTACAGTATCTGGATGCTGCGGCTCCGCCTGTCACCGGGCAAAAGGGGGCAGACACCCAGATTCTCGAGCCCCAGCCCTACAGCGAGGTTGGCGCCTCCCGGGAAGTCCGGTTCAGCGAACGGGAACTGAACGGCCTGATCGCCAACAACACGGACCTGGCCCGCAAGGTGGCAATCGACCTGTCGGACGACCTGATCAGCGCAGTTATCCTGATGCCGATGGAGCCGGATTTTCCGGTTATGGGCGGCAAGACCCTGCGGGTGCGGGCCGGCGTGATGTTCACCTACGAAAACGAACGGCCTATCGTCAAGCTTCGGGGCGTCTCCATCATGGGCGTCCCCCTGCCCAATGCCTGGCTGGGGGGACTGAAAAACATCGACCTGGTGCGGGAGTTCGGCGGTGAAGAGGGTTTCTGGCAGGCCTTCGCCGACGGCGTCGACATGATCCGTGTGGGGGACGGAAAGCTGTTGATCAAACTAAAGGAGTGATCCCGATCACGTTTTCACCCCCCGTTGCGTCTTATTTGATCTCCCAGTAAGGGATACCACCACGCTTTCGATTCCGCAAGCCTGAACGTTTGGCGGCTGGCTTCCTCTCAACCAGCAAGGCCTTCAGGTCGTTCACCACCCGGGGGTGAAAATAGAAATATTCGTGTCCCATGATCTGATAGCGACCGGCCGGGGACACATCGATCGTCTCCATCCCGTCCGTGACGGTCAGGAACTCTCCCGCCTCCCCGAGCCGGGGATAACCGCTGAGTTTGCGTGATGCCTTGAGCGGGGTGTCATTCTGGGACGCATAAAGGGTGATACCGCCTGTCAACGGCGAAATCTCCGGCAGCATGTCGACAAAGGTCTGGGAATCGAAATCTGGGGCAATCAATACCAGAGGCCCTATCACCGGCTTCTTGTCCCTTTCAGCACGCAGCCTCTGCAAAGCGAAAAGCACACCGCGGGAACCCAGGCTGTGGGCCAGTACCTGTACATTGGCTTCTCCCAGGCGATCACCCAATTGCGTGAGAAGATCGGCCAGAAAAGAGACACTCCACTCCACATCCGCCTGATCACTGACGTAATCCGTCGGAAGTCCGTTGGACGGCCAGCTGAACATGAGGACTGCAGCCTTACCCCGCAGCACCCGCTGCATTTCCGCCGCCATCTCGCAGGTCTTTTCGAACCCGTAATTGTAGCCGTGCACGAACAGTACCACAGTCCCTGAATCGGACTTCTCCACCGCCGCTGTCAGGCCGTCCCAGAACCGCTCGTCATCGGTCTGGCTGGCTATCGTCACCTCTCTCGTTTCGGTAGGCACATGGAACGACACCTCCGGTGCAACGTGATTCATCAAAGGAATCGGCTCGAATTCCACCGAACAACGCCCGAAGTGCGGCTTCCCCCGTTCCCCGGTGTAGGCATCCGCTGATGATTCGGCCGCATCGCGTTTCCGGTTGCTGGCAAACCAGACGCTGACATT
>JAQYVO010000048.1 GCA_030145425.1 Chromatiales bacterium
CGACAGGGCCGGCAAGACAAATCGTTCGAAGTCGGTCGCGCTGACGCTGACCGGAATCCTCCGCCAAGCCTTTCGTGGTGCGGTTCTCGACATCCAGACCCCCCTTTTCGGGACGACTACCGGAAACTGGGGTTGGTTGCCAATTCTTCTGCGTTTTCAGTGCGTTGAGCTCCACCCAGAACCTGCAACCAGTAATGGCTCAACGAGGGCTTCGCGTGCATTGAAATCGCGTGCCCGTCGTTCCGCTTCCACCGTGATCTCCTGAATCTTTCCGTAGGAAAGATGGACGCCCCGATAGAGAATGGGGAGCATCGTTTCGATAGCCCGCAAAGAGTTGGGAGCCACGCTGCGCAAAGCGACAATCGCGCGGACCAGTTGAGCTTGATCGACGTTCACCGTGACGGGCCGGTGACCCTCCTCCCACCGGCGAAAATAGTGCCCCAATACCTGGGACGCTGTTTCAGCGGCGGCGTACACCGTCGGGCGGGAGACACCGAAGATGCGAGCCAATTCTGTGGTTGAGCCACATTCTGCTTGTCGACCCCACGCCGATGCGGCAAGGTCGACTTTGTGGGAAGCGGTAAGATCGGTACGCATCAGTCCGGTCACGGCCTGCTCCTGGGATGGGGTTGGTCAACACATCCCTTGTCACAGATCGGCAGGTCTACCGCTTCCTCTATATTCTTCACATGTTACAGTTCTAGCCCTTGGGCCTCATCGCCCGCAGCGAGCGAGGACGATGAGGCCTTTCAACTGTAAAGCTGGATGACCAGACCCGAGTAACAACTACAGACTGCCCCAGCGCGGCGTCGGTCGTCCAACTCCCTATCGACCGGAGCCTCCAGCCAGCGTCCTATTGTCCTGGCAAACACTCGGGGTGAATGACACGAATGCCGTCGCGACCTGCGAAAGGTGTTCCATCGTCGAGTGCGCCGCTCAATGTCATCACCTGGAATCCCGAGGCAGCCAGAACTTCAACCAACTGCTGCCTGTCGAAGCGCACCACGAGGCCTTCGCCGTCAATTGAGGATTTAACGGGGGGTACCTCTCCGTTCATCCTTACGGTGCCCACCTCTACCTGTTCGGGTCCAAACGCACCTCCGGGGTAGATAGTGACGGCGAACTTTCCCTTCGAGCAGGCGTTCAACGTTTCGGGGCCGATGTCTATGCTGCCGGGACAGCCCTGGAACTCCGCCCAGCCATGTCTGTCCGCGCAAACATCATAGAGGTCTCCTACTCCATCGCCGTCACGATCGTTCATGGTGTACATGCTCGAGTTCACTAACCCTTCGACGCGTATCTGGTCATCTTGGAGTCTCGTCACCGTGTAAACCGTATCGATGTCGGCTCCGCCTCTGGGATCCTGCGCAGTTCCGTTTACCGAGAAACCCTCCCCTGGCGTCGACGGCAGAGGCGATACATTCACCATGTAGGGGAAGGTACAACTGGCGCCGGGGAAACCACCACTAACCCAGACTCTGTCTTTCTTGTCCTGAATGCATAGAGAGTCAGCTGCACCCACCGGCATCTCCACTGTCTTTGTGCTACCGGAGGGCAACAGCGCGTTCCCAACAATCAAAATCGAAGTTTCTCCATCGAAGCTGCCCATGGAAACTGTCAGTTCCGCCGATGCCCCTGATGCCGCGCAACTACCGGTCCCATCAGCGACACATGTTCCAGGGGGCAACACCACGCGGTGATTCCCTGGATTCGCACCAGACCAGTGCTGGCAGATATAGGTCGAGCCGTCAGGTAGTTGGCCGAAACCACCGCCGACACAGTTTGCAGCTCCGGAAAGGGCAATCCCGCTGCCGCCAAACTCGGCCTCCTCACGGTCGGCGATACCGTCGAAGTCGGCATCCTCCGTTGCCTGCTCATTCTCAATCGTAGCGACTTGATCGTCGCTCAACGCAATGCGGTAGATGCGAACGTCGTCAATGACACCATGGAACAGACCCCAGAGCCCCCATGTTGGGTTGGTATGGGTGCCGATCATGACTGGGCCGGCGTTGAAGGCTGGCGGAGGCACGGACCCGTACTCATGCACGAGCTCGCCGTCGACATAGATATTCAGCTGCTCGTCCTTGTAGGTGACTGTTACGTTTCTGAAATCGTCGAGACCAGAACCTCTGCTGATGGGGGCAACATAATTGCCGCCTGGGAGGACGTCGTGATTGTAGGTGGTGGAGACTTCTCCCTCCACCGGTGTTGGGCCTAGCTTGATCGCGTAATTGCCGAAGCCACCATTTTCAGCGGGTTTGCTCAACACCATCTGCGTGCTCTCGACGTTGGAAGCGACGTACGTGGCTGACAATGTAAACTCGGCCAAATCGAAAGCGGTATCGGCCGGCAGTTCCACATAGTTTCCGATTCCGTCAAATGTCAGGGCAGCCGCCGGATGCCCGTTTCGATCCCGTACGTAGGTCTCTCCTCCTTGGACCACTCCATGGAAACCATTGCCGCTGATGTCGTCTGCGTTTCCCTCGAACGGGTAGTGGGCGACGAGGAATCTCGATGTGTGCTCAGTCACCTCCGTTTGAAAAACGGACGTGTTGTTGTCTTCACGGTACTCCGGAACGATGTCCCCTGCGTCCACTTCACATGTCAGCGCAAATGGGCCCGCGGTCAAATCATTGAACGCCACACTGTAGGTTTGCACCTCCCCCGGTGCCAAGAAGAAGGTGCTCGGATACGCATGCCATAGCCTGGATCCACACCTCAGTATTTCTTTGTCAAAACCTACCGTGGCATTCGCTCGGCCAATGTTCTCTATGTCGACGTACATGGTGAGACGGTCCTTGTCGGTAAGGGTCTCGGGAACCGCACGCATGGACACAGCCAGATCCGGCAGTTGCGAAGAAATGTCCAATGTACAGGTTGTTGTGTTGTTGGACTCGTCGGATTCGCCGACAATGTCATTTGGATCGGCCCTCATGATGAAGACATAGCTTCCGGGGGATAACTCGCCGGGTTGAAATTTGATGGTCTCACCATAGGTAATTCCGCCGTTGGCGAGAATGCTCGTCGGACTCAGCCCCCAATCCTGATATGCTGGGGAGACTGGCGAGGTTACGCGGTAGATATGATAATAGGCATTGGAACCCGTTTGGAAGTAGGCCGAGGCTGTCCCCTGGTTGACCACCTCCCAGAGGAACCTGACTTGATCTGCGGCGCTGGGGTTCGCAGGATAGAAGTGGCAATCGGGCACGAGGTCAGGGGATCCGTATTCCCCCGGTGGCGGATCCACGTTAAATGAAACCGTTGTAACGTTGTTGTCCCTGTTGCTGTCTTCCAAGAAAAAGACGGGATCTGCTATGCAGTCAATCCAGTACGTGGCGGGTGGCAAACCGCTCAACGTAAACTGAAACCAATCTGTCTGGCCGGCTTCCAAACTATAGTCTCCACTTATCGCCCGAATTATGCCCCCCGTGCCGCAGTTCAGAATATAGTTCTGGACGGGGATCAGGCCGGACCCGTTGCCCTGATTTGTGAGGGCTACGTCCACCGTAAAGACATCCTCGGTAGTGCCGCTCTGTGGATTGACGATGATCTGGGAAACAACCCAGTCTGGAAGGCGTCTCTCCTCCACGACGAGGTCGCATGAAACCTGGTTGTTGGAGGTATCTGACTCGGTCCAGCCGGCCTCCGCGTCGAGGGTGAAGATGAAGGAGTGAGTACCAGGTGGCAGCGAAACCGCTCCGAGAACAGAAGCCGTCTGGTACACCGTTTGTCCTGCAGGCACTCGGTACCCGGCAATAGCGGGAGAATTTCCAAAGACCTGTCCAGTGTCGGCGTCACTCATTTCCCACCAGTGGGACGGCCACTTGAAGGTGGCGTCTTCATCCCCGACGTTGGTCATCACCACTGTGGCCCAGACTCGCTCCCCAACTTGTACTGGATCCGGACCGAAGTAGCAGCTTTCGGCGACCACATCTGCTGCGGCGAAGGCTTCAGCCGGCACCAACCACATGGCGTTTGCCAACAGGCAGGCATGAAACAAAACGCCGGAGAATCTAGAGATTGAGTACATAACTTCATCCTTGGATGAGCCGGAAATCGGCCAAGTTGGTTTGTTGCTTACTCCGAAAAGTCTATTGCGGTCGCGCTCCTCCCACTTGCGGCGAATGCGCAGCAAGAGGCGTGCCAGCTGCCGCCGCAGTGCACCACCAACTGTTGGAAGCAGCAACGACGCCGGCCTCATGACCGACAACCCCATGTTCTTGCACAGGTCCTGCGCGAGTTGGATGCCCAAGAGCGGCGCCCGGAGCGACCCGGGTGAGGCTGGCTAGGTGCCAAGAGCGTTCGGGAGGGGCGATTGGCTCCGTTCGTTGTCCCAGTACCGCGCCTGCTGGGATGGGACTCCCGCGTAGGGGATGGTTGGTGGGTGCAGGGTGAACGCCAATGCACCAGACACTGTGTCAAACTCATCGTAGGGCACTCCGTAGACGAATGACTGCAAGGTTCGGCGGCTGTCCATCGTAACGCTCCCGCCGTACGCCCGCATTGCCACGTCCACATCATCGGCCCCCCCAAGGATAGCTGTGAGCGGCGCCTCACCACTTGCTGGCGCCTGTTCCGTCGACCACAAAATCGCCAACATCGCGTCGCCAACCACTCGGCTTGCCATGCGATTCAGCCCGATCGGATTTCGGCAGAGGACGAGGTAACTGCCCGGGGCGGCCCGGCAGTAACAACCACACCAGGTATCGCCTCCGCAGAAGAGAGTCATGTCCCTGCGCCTGGGTACAAATGTCCCCGCGCCTGGGTACAAATGGTTGCCCTTTCTGGATTGGCCCGAAGACCCTGCACGTCCCACTTGCCGGGCCGGCGCGTGGTTGGGGGTGAGGAGTACCGTATTTGCCTCTATGCCGCCTAGCCCGTACTCCGCGAAAACTTGCGTTGGTGCACGAATCGGTGACGCGTCGCAACATCCTGGTCGTTGATGCTTGGATTTACCAATTTGATGAGGCAGTCTCCCCGCTGCGAAAAGCCGATGGGAGAAGCCAATGTCGAAGACACGCCGCAAAATCGATTGGTCAAAGTATGAGCAAGGGCTTCGCCAACGCGGCAGCATCACATTTTGGTTCTCTGAGGACGTCGTCGATCAGTGGCATCCCAAAACTGGGGGCAAACGAGGGGGCCAGAGTCACTATTTTAATGAAGCGGCCATCGGGGTCACAGTGCTCAATCGAATGACCCGACTTGGCACACCGCGCCAATTTGCTATTGTGAACTAACAGAAGTAGTGGACGACGGGGAAGGTCTAACCTCCCGGATCATTCGTGCAACAACGCACTTCCAGCTCTTATTGCCATGCGATTCAGCCCGATCGGATTTCGGCACAGGACGGGTGAGAGATTGCGACAGAACCCTAGCGATAGTCGTCCGCCGACAACCCGTACTGCTTTAACCAGCGATAAATCTGCTGCGGGTGCCTACCGTAGCGCTCGGCCAACGTAGCCACCTTGCCCTTGGCCTCACGAAGCGCCGCCTCGAGCTCTTCTTTGTCGGGTACCGCCGCCGCGGGTTTGGGTTCCGCGCGATGCAGATCCGCGTCGATGCAGTGGCTCTCGAGCCACCGGTAGACCTGTTCGCGATCCACACCGCAATGGTCGGCGACCCTGGCGATGTTGCCACCGTAACGAGCGATGAGGTCCTTGAGCTCTTGGGCGCTAGCCTCCGAGACGTAGACCACCTTTGTGCCGGCGATTAGGTCGTGCAAGCAACGGCGCCTTTTGCCGAAAATGAACAGGGGATCGATTAAGCCGAATATGCCGCCAAACGGGGGCACGAAGCCAATCGCCAGTGGGATCCAGGCGCGAAGGGCTACGCCGTGTAAAAAACCGACGGCCCCGCCATCAAGCAATTCGCTCCGGGTTTTTGCGACCATTTTTCCCAAGCTTTGGCCACGGTTCGCGATTAAATACCACTGGACCATCGATAACATGAGGTAGAGGCCAGCAGAGATTGCGCCCCATTTGCCAGTAAGCACGGTTTCAGGCCATGTGGCACCTTACGAGCCAGAAGCTCGGTGGCAGTGCGCTGGGGATCCAGCGAATGCTTGGATTGGGCAGCTATCAAACGGCGTGGACGTGGCTTCACAAGATGAGGCGCGCGATGGTGCGGCCGGACCGAGATCGTCTCTCCGGCGATGTTGAGGTCGACGAAACCTTCGTCGGTGGGGCGGCTCAAGGGGGCAAACGCGGCAGAGGCGCAGAGCTGAAGACCATTGTCGTAATCGGCGTAGAGGTCTACACGCCCAAGGGTTTCGGGCGAGTACGTATGAAGCGCATTCCCGACGCGTCAGGTGCGAGCCTTGTCCCATTCGTGCGGAACGTGGTTGAACCAGGATCAACAGTGTTGACCGACGCGTGGAAGGGATACAGCGCTTTGCGCACGCACGACTACAATCATCTGGCCACCAACATCTCGTCTTCCGGGGACCCTGCCCATGTTGTGATGCCAGGCGTCCATCGAATCGCGGCGCTGCTGAAGCGATGGCTGCTCGGTACTCACCAAGGCGCCACAAGCGACAAGCACTTGGACTACTACCTGGACGAATACGTGTTTCGGTTCAATCGAAGGAAATCGAAAGCGCGAGGGCTCCTCTTCTATCGACTTCTTCAGCAGGCGGTGGCTGTGGACCCTGTCACCTACCGGGCGATCGTGGGACCGGAAATGCCAGGGATCCACAAGAGCTAAGTGGATAGCCCGCATGGCGAATTCGGGCCATATTGGCCGCCGAGGTAGCGTCAGCCATGAAGTATCCCAAGCGCAGCCAGTACAGATACGCGAAACAGAAGAAATACCGGACCCGCAACTGGTGTGAGTATAACGAAGCGCTACGTCGCCGGGGAGATTTGACGATCTGGTTTGACGAGGAGGCGATAGGGAAGTGGAAGGCCAAGAATTCCGGCAAGCCTGGTGGTCAACGGGTCTATTCAAACATGGCGATTGAAACAGGACTGGTCGTCCGGATGATCTACAAGCTTGGCCTCCGCCAGACCGAGGGCTTTTTGCAATCGATTGCCTTGCTTGAGCTGGACGCACGCGA
>JAQYVO010000080.1 GCA_030145425.1 Chromatiales bacterium
AAGGGGATCGGTTCCTCGAAATTCTGACCCTCCTGTTGACTCTCCGCGCTGAATATCGGATGGCAGTGGTTCGAGAGCCGCCCGACAGCTGTACGCCAGTGCCCCGGCTCTGGGATGACAGGGTCATCTGGGTGTCGGGAATCAACTGCGATTCGCTACCGGCACCTCGACGGTCAACTTCGGCGCATCCTCGCTCTGCCGGATTCTGTGTGTCTTGTTGACCTCCATGCCCGTCAGGTCCTCGTAGGTTCCGTCGGGCCACAGGATTCTCACGCTGTCCACCTTGTCCGCTTTGCCGAGACCGAACGTCACCGTGCGCTCGACCTGCGAGACGAAACTCCGGGTCGGCATGACCGGCTTTTTCTGTGCCTTGCCCCCGGCCTCGATCTCGATCCAGGCGCCGATGGCGTCCCGGTTGGAATTCGCGCCCTCGAGCAGGAAGCGAATCCAGTTGTGCCCGAGGGCCTGATCGTTGCGGAACAGGTGGGCGCGCCCGATCATCTGGCTCACGGCGAAGTCCAGGTCTCCATCGCCGTCGATATCGGCGAAGGCGGCTCCCCTGCCCGAGAGCTTCACCCCCAGGCCCCCCATCTCCTCGAGGGGAATCTCCTCGTAGACCCGGGACTCCCGGCCCGTGTTCCAGAACAGCTGGGGCGACTGGCGAAAGGTCTCCTCGGGGCTGCTCATGTGGATGTGCTCGTGGACGTGGCCGTTGACCTGGAACAGATCCTCGCGCCCGTCCAGGTCGTAGTCGGCGAAGAACAGCCCGAAGGTCACATAGGGGGAGGTCGGCGTTCCGATGCCTTCCTCGGCTGAGAAGTCACCGAACAGCCTCGGTTTGATCGCCACCCACATGGACGTCGCCTCGCGGGAGAAGTTGCCCGCCGCGACCGCGAGGGTCTTGGTATCGGCGTAGTAGGCGTAGTCCGAGCCCATTGTCGCGGTCGCGTTTCCCTGGTTGTCGTATGCGAGGCCGAGCTCTGCCGCCTTTTCGACGAAGGTACCGTCTCCCTGGTTCAGCAGCGCGAAGTTGCGGACCTTGTCGTTGGCAACGAAGATGTCCAGAAACCCGTTGTCGTCGAAGTCGACGAAATTCACGCTGAGCGCCTTCGCGACCGGACGTCCCTCGGTGTCGGTGACACGGATCCCCGCGGGCTTTGAGACATCCGTGAACCGGCCGTTGCCGTCATTGCGATAGAGCACGCAGAAGTCGCCTTTCAGGATAGTCGGCGACGGCACCCGGGGCATCCCGGTCTTGGCGACCCGTCTGTTCAGACGGCGCTGGATATCCGGGCTCCAGGCCGTGTAGCTCGTGACGAAGAGATCGAGATCACCGTCGTTGTCGTAGTCGAAGAAGCCCGAGGACACCGACTGGGTCCCGGGGTCGCCCCCCACCCCCGCATCCGGCTGCTCGACGAAGACGCCGTTGTCGTTTCTGTACAGATGGTTTACCCCGTAGGTCGTCACGTACAGATCGGGATCCCCGTCCGAGTCGTAGTCGCCGACGGCGACGCCCATGCCCATGTGCGAGTCGGCCAATCCGACTTCCGTCGTGACGTCGGTGAACCTCCCGGTCCCGTCGTTGCTGTACATCCGGTGGGTGGGAAGCTCCTCGGGCGCCTGGTCCCAGGACCAAGGCGTGCCGTTGACGAGGAACAGATCCTGGTCCCCGTCCAGATCGTAATCAAGAAAAGCAATGCCACCCGCGTGTACCTCGGGAACCCACTTTCCGCCACTGTAGTAGCGAACGAAGTCGAGGCCCGATTGCTCGGTGATGTCCGTGAAGACGACCTTCGGGCGCTCGGTGGTGGCGTCCTCGTAGCGCACCTGCTCGGGTGCGGCGACCTCCCGCACCACCTCCGTCTCCTCGGTCCAGGAGGTGGTGAGGTACCAGACGGCAGGCACCACCACGGCGAGGAGGGCTAGCGCGGCAATGGTCCATCGGCTTGCCGCCCGAACACGCGTCACCGACGCGATGATACCCTCGACGTCCCGGCTCTGCTCCTCGTCGAGCTGGTCGAACTCGATATCGTAGCGGGTCTCCTTCCCTGTCTTGCTGACGTGCCGCACCACGGCCGGCAGCTCGACCTCCGCGTCCGAGGTCGGAATGCGAAGCCGCACGAGAGCATCGCGGTCAACCGCCACCGTGGACGAGCGCAGGCTCATCGCGGCCCGGCCGAGATCGATGCTCTCGATGGGCTGCCAATCGGCATCGCTGACCTTGATGAAGCACTGTCCGTGATACGAAACCCTCGAGGCGGCAGCGCCTTCCTTCCGATTCATTGCCGGCTCCGATCTGAAGAGGTGAGGTCATAGATGACGGGATCATCGGACGCGTGGGCAGCGTGGTGATACCGCTCCCGAGCCGCCAGCATCGCTTCGCCCTCCGCCAGATCGTCCCGCTTGTATTTCTGATGGAGCGCGCTGTGCCGAGAGGCTTCCTGGGGCTGGTCCAGGGCCGTGTACGCTTGTTTCAGACCCCAGTGGGCCTTGGCGTTTTCGGGGTCGAGCGCCAGCGCCTTTTCGTACCATTCGACTGCCTTTTGCAGCCCGTCCCGAACGGCCTGCGCACCGGCGCGGCGCTGGCTCATGGCCTTCAGGTAGCTGGCCTGCCCGAGGACATTCAGCAGCCGATAGTCCTTGCTGAAGTCGAAGCCGCGGTTCTCGGCCTGTGCGAACCCGCCCGCCACGATCTCCGAGAAGCTGCGGATGGCCGCATCGTAGTCGCCATTCTTCATCGACAGCTGTCCCGATAGCCACAGATAGGACCAGATCGGCGTCTCCTCAAACTTTCTGGCCCGCTCCAGCGATTCGCGTGCCTCGCTGCGGACCCGCCCCATCGCCAGGTAGACGCGGGCGAGGTTCAGGGGGCCATTGAAATTACCCAGGGCTTCCACCCGGGCAAAAGCCGACTCCGCGTTCTGGAGGTCCGCACCCTGGCCCGCGGATAGCAACGCGATCCCGTAGTCGTTCCAGCGCATCCACTCGGGTGGATTGGCCGTCAGCGTGTGCACTTCGGGGACGCGCGCGCCTGGCGCGCCCGCGACGGCCACCTCGGTGGTGCCCTCGCCGAGGACCGAGACGGGAAGGTCGTTCTGGTAGTCAGGACCCATTACATAGCGCATAAGGGTCGCGTCGAACTTTCGATAGAGTAACCGCCCGGACAGGCGCAGCGGACCCACGGCGTCCTCGGGGACCGTGAACTCGTAGCGGGCGAGCTTCGCGGAACCCGGGGCGATCTGGTTGTTGTACAGCGCCACGAAGATGTCCTCCGCGTTGCGACGATCGATCCGCATGCCATGACGATCGAGAATGAATGCGTTGACGAAATGTGACGCGGGATCGACCTCGCCGTTTTCGGCGATGGCGCCACTGCGGGCAATTTCCCTGCCCGCGTCGTCCAGCACCTCAAGCTGCAGCCACAGCTGGTTCGAATCGACGGTCCCCTGGGTCAACAGGTGTCCGAGCTTCAATGTCCGGATGACCACCTCGACGGTGTAGCTCTTGCCCGGCTCGAGCTCCACACCGGCACCAGGTGGAGCGTGGAGCTCGCCATTGACCCCGACCCCCTCACGGATGCCGAAGATGTCGAGCCGGACGTTGTCGCGGAGAAAATCCCGGTGCTGCTGGATGACCTCGTCCGCGTTCTCCATCTTCACGAGCTTCGGTATGGCCGTATTCGCCGACGGGAACAGGTGGCTGCGGATCTTCAACTCCCCGTCCACGTCCTTGGCGCCGAAATCGTCGGAGGCAATCTGCGGCATGTGACAGTTGTTGCAGTTCTTCTCGGCCTCGGGCGGGTAGTAGAAACTCGCGACACCCTGTCCCGACACGCCGCTCAGGAAGAATGAATCGTAGTGATTCTGGCCGCGGAGCCAGCGATAGTCGTTGAGCTCCTGCGGAAGATGCACCTTGTGGCAGGTTCCGCAGAACTCCGTGGTCTCGTGCACGGGCCTGAGGAAGGCGCGCTTATGGAACTCCGGCTTGGCCTTGATGAGCTGCCGGTTGAGCCACTTGAGGGTCGCGGTTTCGCTGTCGAAGAACGGATAGTGCACCGGCGGCGCAATCGTGTAGTCGGCGTTCCCCCTGGGGCTGTTCACGTTCACGATGCTGTGACATACGCTGCAGGTGATCCCGGCGTGCGCGGTCGGATTCCTGACGTCATCGAAGTCCGGGTCGTTGAACTCCCCGGAGAAGAACGGCACGGGATCGTGGCAGCCGGCGCAGAACCTCGAGCCGCGAATGTTGCCGTCGCGCTCCATCATGGCCTCGCGGGTTCCGCGTACCGACTTCAGGTAGACCGGATTGTTGAACGAGGCGAACCGGTGCACGCTCGAGGACCAGGTCGCATGAGTGTCCGCGTGGCACTCCTTGCAGTACTCGTCCGCCATCAGGGTCGATGAGGGGATGAAGTTTCCGTCGAGGGTCCTCGCCAGCGACGGGAAGAAGTACTGGGCTCCTTCCGGATTCCCTTCCACGGCCCACGAGCGGGGATCGAGGCTCTGCACGTACGCCATCGCGAGCGCGCCGACGACCGCCGCCGCGCCCCATCTGGCTCCGACGCCCCACTTGATTTTCTTGCCGGCAAGGCGGTGGACCACGAACAGCCAGACCACTGCGATGGGTGTGAGGACGTGTAGCCAGTAGGCGGTCGATCGGGCGACCGGGCTCTTGACCACGAAGACGCCGTCGAGACGCAGCAGGAAGAACCCGGAGGCGAACAGGATCACCGTGATTGCCGCCAGCACCAATCCCGCGCGCACGGCGGGCCGATTCGGGCGATTGTAGACGTTTCGTGCGTGCCCCGCGATGAATCCGAAGACGGGAATCATCAGCACGATCCCCAGCACCACGTGCGCGAGGAACATGTAGAGGTAGAACCAGTCCTGGTACGAATCTCCCGTCGCCTGTTCGAGCAGAGTGACGAGTGCGAGATAGCCTGCGTTCAGGCCCATGATCGCCGCACCGGCGAACACCACCTGTACCAGCGGCTTGGTATAGGGGCCAAGGGCCTTGCGATAACGGATCCTGTTCATCGGGGCGGCATCCTACCACAGTCCCGGCGCAAATTCGCTTGACAGGCGGCAAAATTGTGAAACTCACCTCGACGAAATGTTCGCGCGTACGGACCGCATGCAGGTCGGTGACCGTTTGTATCGAACCTGGCAGGAAGCCATTGCCGATGTCCGGGAATATGTGGCGGTGTATTACAACTCGAAGCGTCTTCATTCGACGCTGGGTTACAAGACACCAATGAATTACGAAAAGGACCTTAACAAAGTGTCCGGAATCGCTTGACCACTACAATCCCCGGTGGAGGTCCTGTGGTTGACCGGGGAACGTAGCGAAATCAGAGGTAACTTCACGGCAGGCACCTGCTACCGGATAACACGCATGGCTCCGGACAGTGACAGGGTCATGACCAGTAAAGCGCAGTAACTATCCCCCGGCAGAGCTGGGGGATCTCTCATGTTTGTCCAGCGTCACCAGGACTTTCGGTATGGCCCTGGTGACAGATGGTCTTTACGTTCCGGTTTGCCGCGGTTGGTCCTGTTCTCGGAGTTGTAGTGTTCTTCGGCATGTTCCACAGGATTGTGGATAGCATTTGCCATTTCCTCGCGGCTCCATTCCGGGATGTCCAGGCCGTCATATTCCAGCAGTGTTTCGAACCACTTCTGTGCCATGATCTCATCACCCATGGCGCTCGGGTGAGCCATGTCGTGCACGAAGGCCTGCGGAAAATGCTGGCGGGTCGCGTCCCACACATCAGGTCCTTCATGAAAACCGGGGATATCGCGCTTTACCAGCTCGGCAAGCGCATAGCGTTCATTGCCTATTTTGGGCTCTTTGCTTCGCTTGTAAATATGCGTTGCCAGAAAGACCAGGTCTGCCCCGTCCTTGTGCAACGCATTAACAAACATCTCAAGAACATCTGCACCCTGATTAATCTGCATCCGGTCCCCGCTGTCCTGGATGCCATTGACCCCCTTGTCGAATGATCCCTGCAGTGACTGCTGTGCCAGCACGATGGCAGGACGTTCACCTTTTGACTGCAGTGCCGGCCTGAGCTTCTCTTTCCACGGTCCACGAGGCCTTTTCTTCTTGAGACTGTACCAGTAAGCAATAGGGCTGCGTGATTGTGTAGCTCCAACTATCTCTATCGCATGGTTGTTGCCCGTGTAGTGATCGATCTTCCGCTGCAGAATTCTCCACCAGTGAAAAGAAGTTGAATAACCATTGACGATTATAAGACGGGGCTCCCCGGAAAATATCTCCAGTTTGCCGGATGAGCCGGCACTCAGGATACCGGTGAACAGTATCAGGCATACACACAGGATCAACGAGCACCCAGCCCTGAGGCCAGCCTGTTCCGGTTTGGTTTGAAAGCTGAACATGCCCTTGCGTAGCACCCCTATAATCTGATAAATATTTCCTGCCTGACGGTTATTATCACCGGCACGGTCCTATCTGCAAGAGTTCGCACTAACCCGCGTCACACCAATTCGCTGAAGCAGTGACGGATGCAGGTTAGTGTTCGGACAATGGGACCTGGCTATATTCAATCGGCCAGAATCGCCAGTTGTCTTCCCCCATAATTCGAACTCTGACCAGCGCCCCGCTAGTTCGGGGGGCAGTAAATAGTCGGCATGGCGGGGCTTGCAACCGACAGCGTTCTTTCTTCTATATTTTCTTGATAACAAGACGAAAGGTGAACTGAGAAATCGTACTCAATCAATGCACCAAGTCAACTACCACTCCGTTTACCATCTACCAGGGTCTGAAACTCAGTTGACTTCAGTAGAAACTCGCTAATCCGGCGCGCCATTGCACGGCTACCAGTATCCTTGAAATGGACAGAGTCGTTAAAATGCTCACTGTCACCCGGTATAGCTGTTTCGCCCTCGATGAGAACTGCGCCGGTTTCAAGAGCGACATCACGAATAATTTCATTGTATTGCGTAAAAGCCTCTATCAAACCATGTGGAGTCATGAATGGCATGTAATACAATGCTGATCTAGCAGCAATCAACTGTTGTTCGGGTGTTTGCTCAGGGCGAACTTGATGGGAGAAAGTCGCTAGCACAACGATCCCGGCGACTTCCCTGGCCTCCATTACGAGCGATGTTAACTCCTTCCGAAACTGTGCACCGAGTGCCGCCGGCGAGAACACCAAGCGTCTCTTATCAGCCACAGCATCCCGCTGTAGATCATTAAGACGCAGATTTTTCTCTACCAAGTACCACAAAAGCGAGTACTCGGCTAACCAACTCTTCTCCTCCGCGCTACCATCTTCATAGATTCCCTGTTCCGATGCCAAAGAGCGGGTCTCTCGTGAAAGGTCATTCGTAGCATGATAGATAACAATTACGTCCGGCTGAAGAGGCACGACCCGTTTACGAAGATTACGCAACGATGACTCAACCGTGTAACCGGGCACAGCACCGTTAACATAATCAATATTGATATCTGGCGTGGCATCTTGTACGGCCTGCGTTACAAGATATGGCCATGTCAGTTCATCACCGCTCACCTCGGCGCAGAAAGTAGTGGATGCCCCGAGAAAGGCGAAACGCAGGGTGCCCACAGGTTTGGGCTGCTTGATAGCTGGCCCACGGAATCCCGACGAATTGATGCTTATTGTGCGGGTCGACGCATTAGCCACCGGGACGCGCAGACCGGTTTCCTGATCGACAGCATAAATGGCATCTAACTGTCCGTAATGCCCATACTTTACCCATTGTCGGAGTCGTATAGCCCCCTCCGTTAAAGCCAGCATCAGGAACACAACCAAGAGCACAAGTACGGTTGACAGTACGACTTTTTGGCGGTGGCTCAATTGCATCACTGGAAACGAGGACAGCTGGAACAACGTATAATGGACGCTACGACATAGCCCAGAGCGGGCACAATCAGGTCCCCGAGCAAGGCCATCACGCTAATGATGGGGATAGACCGTAACATTATGTGCTCACACATTAGTCCTCCCCCAGTCTTTCAATATCAATTGCTCTGTCATTAAACATACTTGTTCATTTTCTCACAATTCGTACTGCCTGCTGACGGTTACTGCCCTACCAACACTGGAATGCCTAGGCTTCACTCTTTCTTTAAGACCAGTTCGCGCAGTTGGTCCACCCTCCGAACATGGGTGAAATTCTCAATCACACGTAAACGTGCCTTCCGTCCCATTTCCGCGGCTTCGGCAGGATTGCACAACAGGCGCGTCAGTGCTTCTACAATATCTTCTTCTTTTTCTCCATTTACGCGCAACCCCGTCTCCCCGTCCACTACCGCAGAGCCCGTCCCCCCCGCTGTGCCAGCGATGGCCGGTTTGCCGCTCGCCGCTGCCTCCAGAAAGACCAGACCGAAGCCTTCCGTATCACCGTTGATATCACGGTTGGGCATGGCAAAAACATCACAGGCATTATACCAGCGCGGCAAATCTTCATAACTGACATGACCAAGCAGATGTACACGATCTGCCACACCGAGGTCTTTGGCCAGTATCTGCAGGTAATCGAAATCATCACCGATGCCAATCAGGGAGTAATGAATATCCATGCCCTGCTCAAGAAGTTCAGACAGGGCGCGAATCACATTGTCAAATCCCTTGCGTCGCTGCAGGCGCCCAACTGACAGAATGAATTTAGTGTTCTCTGTCAGGCCAATACTATCAAGCAAATCGGCAACCGGCAGCCCCGGCCTGAACCTGTTCTCGTCAACTGTAGGGTATGTCAGGACAATGCGTTGCGACTCTACACCGAGCAGGTTGATCAGGGTATCGCGGGTGTGGTCACTATTGGAAAGTATCCAGTCTGCCCGACGCATAGTGAAACACATCGCCTGAAATTTCCGGCCCCTTCCCCAACTGGTCAGTTCCTCACCATGGGCATAAACCAGCACCGGCCGCCCCGTCAGGCGACCCGTGATCAGGGCGATAAGTCCCTCAGGCAAGGCTCTTCCTGCAAATATTGCGACCACACGTTGCGTTAATGCCAACCAGAAAGACATCAGAAACAATTTGCTGTAAATAAACAGGGATTCCGGCTTGATCCATTGCCGCCGCCGTAAAATAAGCCGGTGTATGCTGTTGGGATGCTCCCGGTCAAAATCCTTTGCGCCGGGCACGTCAGCAGTAATAATATGCACTTCCTTGCCACCAAGCCGTCGAAAATCATCGTCAAAAGAGACCGCAGTCCCGCCTTTTGTCGGCAGGAAAAGCTCCGTGATCATCAATAAACGAAGATTATCTATTTTTTGCATGGATTAGCAGAAG
>JAQYVO010000145.1 GCA_030145425.1 Chromatiales bacterium
TGTTCGTTACCGGCCCCGAAGTGGTGAAGACGGTAACCCACGAGACGGTCACCGCGGAAGAGCTTGGCGGTGCAAAGACGCACACCCACAAATCCGGTGTCGCGGACCTGGCGTTCGAAAACGACGTGGAGGCGTTGTTCATGCTGCGCCGGCTGGTCAATTTCCTGCCGGCAAACAACCGGGAGAAACCCCCGGTCTGGCCGACCACCGATCCTGCCGAACGTATGGTCCCCTCGCTGGATACCCTGGTCCCCGACGATCCCAACAAGCCGTACGACATGAAAGAGTTGATCATCAAGATTGTGGATGACAGAAACTTTTTCGAGTTGCAGAGCGACTATGCGGCAAATATCCTGATCGGCTTCGGTCGCATGGAAGGTGCCACGGTCGGTTTGGTGGCCAACCAGCCGATGGTGCTGGCAGGTTGTCTCGACATCGATTCTTCCAAGAAAGCGGCGCGTTTCGTCCGTTTCTGCGATGCGTTCAACATCCCGGTAGTTACCTTGGTTGACGTACCCGGCTTTCTGCCCGGTACGGCCCAGGAGTACGGCGGCATCATCAAGCACGGTGCCAAACTGCTTTATGCCTATGCCGAAGCGACCGTGCCCAAGATCACCCTGATCACTCGCAAGGCCTATGGCGGCGCGTACGACGTCATGTCCTCCAAGCACCTCCGGGGCGATGTCAACCTGGTGTGGCCCAGTGCCGAAATCGCGGTGATGGGGTCAAAGGGGGCTGTCGAGATCATCTTTCGCCAGGATATGGCCGATCAGGAAAAGATCGACCTGCGCACCCAGGAGTACAAAGACCGTTTCGCCAATCCCTTCGTCGCAGGAGCCAGAGGTTTCGTAGACGATGTGATACTGCCCCACAGCACCCGTAAACGCATCTGCCGTTCGCTGGCCATGCTGAAGAACAAGCAACTGGAAAATCCCTGGCGTAAACATGGAAATATTCCCTTATAGTCTGGTGTTGCCTGTTTGTGGACCTGTCTGATTCGCGTTATTACGCGTTTGTTTTCGGCTCAATAAATTGGATATGCGATGTTTGAAAAAATACTGATTGCTAATCGTGGCGAGATTGCCTGCAGGGTCATGAAGACTGCCCGCAGGATGGGTATCAAAACCGTTGCCGTTTACTCCGATGCGGACAAAGATGCGCTGCATGTGCAGATGGCCGACGAGGCGGTCCATATTGGGGCACCCCCTTCTGCGGAGAGTTATCTTGTGATGGAGCGCATCATCCAGGCTTGCCGGGATACGGGTGCCCAGGCAGTGCATCCCGGATACGGTTTTCTCTCTGAGAATGCGGCATTCTGCGAGGCACTGGAAAAGGAAGGCATCGCCTTCATCGGTCCGGCCACCCTGGCCATCAACAGCATGGGTGACAAAATCACCTCCAAGCGTCTGGCCGAGGAAGCGGGCGTGAGTGTCATCCCGGGGTATACCGATGTGGTGAGGGATGCCGACCATGCAGTGGAAATCTCCGCAGGTATCGGTTATCCGGTGATGCTGAAGGCGTCGGCCGGCGGCGGGGGCAAGGGGATGCGTGTCGCCCGGGATGAGGCGGATTGCAGAGACGGGTTCGAACGGGCGACCAACGAGGCACGCTCCAGTTTTGGTGATGAACGTGTTTTCATCGAAAAGTTCATAGAGGAACCGCGACACATAGAGATCCAGGTGATGGCCGATACCCACGGCAACATCATCTATTTGGGAGAGCGCGAGTGTTCCATACAACGGCGGCACCAGAAGGTCATTGAGGAGGCGCCCTCTCCTTTTCTCGACGAAGCGACACGCAAGGCGATGGGTGAGCAGGCCGTTCTGCTGGCCAGAGCGGTGCAGTATCGCAGTGCCGGTACCGTTGAGTTCATCGTCGACACGAAACGCAACTTCTTTTTTCTGGAAATGAACACCCGCCTCCAGGTCGAACACCCGGTGACGGAATTGATTACCGGTCAGGATCTGGTCGAGATGATGATCCGGGTGGCCAACGGTGAGGAGTTGCCGCTGAAGCAGGAAGACGTGACTCTCACGGGCTGGGCAATGGAGACCCGTGTCTATGCCGAAGACCCGTTCCGTAATTTTATGCCGTCAATAGGCCGCCTGGTCTACTATCAGCCGCCCGAGGGCGAGAACGTGCGGGTGGACACCGGGGTCTATGAGGGTGGTGAGGTCAGCATGTTCTACGATCCTATGATCGCCAAGCTGATTACCTACGGCGAGACCCGTGAAGTAGCGATCGACCGGATGTGCCAGGCACTCGACGAGTACTATATCCGGGGTGTGCAGCACAATATCAGCTTTCTCAACGCATTGATGGTGCACCCCCGCTTCAGAGAGGGCCGGCTCAGCACCAATTTTATTGCTGAAGAGTACCCGGACGGGTTTAACTCCGCCCACGTGCCCCAGGAAGACCCGGCCAAGTCGATCATTGTTGCGGCGTGCGTGCACCGGGGATTCACAGATCGGGGGGCACAATTGAGCGGGCAGATGCCGGGGCACGAGCGTATCGTTGCCGATGACTGGGTGGTAGTGGTCGGGGGAAAGCCGCATCACATCAACATAGAGCCCAGGGCCGATGGCTACCAGGCGCAGTTCGAGGGCGGGACCTACGACGTGGTTACCGACTGGGTGATGGGACAGCCGTTATTCAAGGCAACACTTAACGGCGAAGCAATCTGTTTTCAGGTCGCGCGGCAGCGTATCTGGTATCAACTGGTGCATCGTGGCGCTCAGACCGATGCCGTGGTAATGACACCGCTCGCCGCAGCTCTGCATGCCAAGATGCCGGAGAAGGTGCCTCCTGATCTTTCCAAGTACCTGCTTTCCCCGATGCCGGGCCTGCTGGTGAAGATGTCCGTGAAGGAGGGCGACGAGGTCAAGGAGGGCCAGGAACTGGCGGTCATCGAGGCCATGAAGATGGAGAATGTACTACGCGCCGAACAGGACGCCGTGGTCGGCCGGGTTGCTTCGGTGGTGGGCGACAGCCTGATGGTGGACCAGGTCTTGATCGAATTTGAGTGATTGGGCCCTAGATGGATCATGAGCTGGAAGCGCTGGCTGCCCAGGTCATTTCGGGCAACCGCAGGGCGCTCTCCCGGGCGATCACCCTGGTGGAGTCGACCCGAGCCGATCACCGCCAAAAGGCTGCCCAGCTACTTCAGGTGCTCACGCCACGCGCCGGAAACTCCCTGAGGATCGGTATCTCAGGAGTTCCGGGAGCAGGGAAATCCACCTTCATCGAGGCCATGGGCAACCGGGTCCTCGATCGGGGGCACAGGCTGGCGGTGCTGGCGGTGGACCCCTCATCTTCCCTGAGCGGCGGATCCATCCTGGGAGACAAGACCCGCATGGAGATGCTCTCCCGCCGCCGGGAGGCCTTCATACGACCCTCCCCTACGTCGGGCAATCTGGGCGGCGTCGCCAGGCGCACCCGGGAGAGCATGTTGTTGTGCGAAGCGGCCGGCTTCGACGTGATTTTCGTGGAGACCGTGGGTGTCGGCCAGTCCGAGACGGCGGTGTCGGAGATGACGGACCTTTTCCTACTGCTGCTGTTGCCCGGGGGCGGGGACGATCTGCAGGGGATCAAGCGCGGGATCATGGAACTGGCGGACATGGTGCTGATCAACAAGGCCGACGGTGATATGGCCACTGCAGCCCGCCACTCGGCGGCGGATTATCGTTCAGCCCTGACCCTGATACACCCCCGCACCCATGGGTGGCGGGTTCCGGTCATGACCTGTTCAGCCCTGTGCGGAGACGGCATCGGGGAGGTCTGGGAGAAGATCGGGGGATACCGCACCAACGTGACAGAAAGCGGTGAGTTGGACAAACGCCGGGCGACCCAGGCCGGGAGCTGGATGTGGACCGAGATATCCGAGGGTCTGCTTGCCGCCTTCCGGCAGGAGGCCGGAGTAATAGCCCGGATGGAACAGGTGGAGGCGGAAGTGAGAGCGGGGCGTCTGCCGCCGACCTTGGCCGCCGCTGAACTGTTGGGATTGTTTCATAATGAGTTGGCGGATGCAGATAAGACAGTAAAGGGAGCAAACAGATGATTGGAAAACTGAATCACGTGGCCATCGCGGTCCCCGACCTGGAGGCGGGCACGGCAATCTATAGGGATACGCTTGGCGCGAAGGTATCCGAACGCCAGGAAGAACCGGATCACGGCGTGGTGGTCGTCTTCGTCGAACTGGCCAACACCAAGATAGAGCTGCTTCACCCTCTGGGGGAAAATTCCCCGATAGCCGGATTTCTTGCAAAGAATCCAGGCGGCGGCGTCCACCATGTCTGTTATGAGGTGGATGACATCGAGGCCGCCGCCGCAAAGATGAAGGCCGAAGGTGCGCGGGTGCTGGGTGACGGCAGTCCCAGGATCGGTGCCCATGGCAAGCCCGTGCTGTTCCTGCACCCCAAGGATTTCTGCGGCACCCTGGTGGAACTGGAACAGGCGTGAACGCAGTTGCCGGCTCTTTGACCGGCGGTGATTCCGCCCTATTCCTCGCGTCCTGACAATGGGCCAGCGGGTAACCTGGCTGGAGGAGACGCTTCGCGAGGAGGTTCCCCTTACCCGGCACATGGGGCTGCGGCTGGAGGAGCAGGGTGACCGCAAGCTGGTCGTACAGGCCTCGCTGACATCCAATGTCAACATCCACGGCACCGCCTTCGGCGGCAGCCTGTTCAGTATCTGTGCCATTGCCTGTTGGGGTGCGCTG
Organism: Chromatiales bacterium; assembly: GCA_030145425.1. Taxonomy (GTDB): domain Bacteria; phylum Pseudomonadota; class Gammaproteobacteria; order Chromatiales; family Chromatiaceae; genus JAHEHQ01. The sequence continues at coordinate 4,718 of JAQYVO010000145.1, forward strand.
CATCTGAGTTTCACGCGGGCGGGGCTTGCGGCCCACAGCGTATTGGGCAGGGCGTCCATCGACTATGCACGGCCGGTCCGGGGGGACTTCGAGGCGTGCTGCGAATTGCCCGGCGACGGTTCGTTTGAAACTTTTATGGATCGGTTAGGGCTGGGCCGCAGGACGCCCATGGAACTGGTGGCGGAGGTACGCGAAAAAAACCAGATCGCCGCCGTGTTCCGGGGGACCTATTCGGCATTTACCGACCAACGGTAGTCGATTTGGTCGAATGAATTCGACCCTACAGTACAGAGGGAAGAAGGGCCAAGGGCCGAGGGCCTAGGGAAGAAGGATAAGATCGTAGCCTGCGTTGAGCGCAGCGAAACGCGGGTAAAAAATCATGGGGGGGTTATTGAGGGCAAGCAGGTTGAATATCTGGCTCTTCCCCTGATGATTAAGTGGAGATTACCGTTGTGGGGCCGGATTCATTTGGCTGGGATTACCGTGTAGGGCCGAATTCATTCGGCCAACTGTTCCTTCTCAATGAAGTGCCTTACCGCAGCCCTGATACAAGCTGCCGTCCAGATCCACCAACACCCGGGTTTCGTAGCTTTCGTCGGCCATGCTGTCCTGACAGGTCTCACCTTTCAACAGCACTTCGAGCCGATGGCCTGGTGAAGCTGCCCGATAGACAGTCTCCCTGGCCGTGGGGTCCGATATCAGTTTCGGGTTGTCGAACAGATAACGGTCCTGGCCGTAGTTGGTCACGAACAGAATCGATCTGCCATTGCGGATCTCGAGATGCCAGCCCGGCTCGTTTCCCACTCCCCGAAAATCGGCACCATTGAGCTTGGCATGCTCCCAGATTGCCAGGCGGCGGTTGTTGGCGCAGTCGCGGTGCAGGGTCCGGGGAGTTTTTAGCAGGGCGTCATCCCCCTTGCTATGGAGGCTGATGGTCCCGTCACTGTACCGGGTCCCTGAACCTGAAGGGACCTGAGGCAGTTTGACGGTCTGTCCCGGCAGGAACAGCCATACATGGTCATCGGCAGCCCTGGCGACAAAGGTGTAGTTGTCGGCACACTGGTAGACGAAGGTGCGGGTTGATTCGGTTTCGGCGGATTGGTCAGTCAGGGAAGCACAACCCAGCAGCAGGGGCACGCCCAGCACCGCCAACCGGCCAGCGGCCTTCCAGTGTCCCGGTATGATCCTGCTCACGGTAATGGCCGCACGCGGTATCCGTTCAGCTCCCCGCTGTCTCTTTAATGGTCTCGATGTTGATCGCGGGCAGGTAGTTCGGGCGGGGCCTGACACGGCGGGTGAACTTCTTGATCATGCCCTCCAGGTTGGGGCGCTTGTCCGCGGGACCGTCTCCCGGTCCTATGCCGCCGCCGAATTCCAGGAACAGGTTGATCCCGTCGTCCAGTGCCGTCTGCATGCAGCCAACCCAGTTGACGGGATGGAAGAGCTGGAAAAACAGCCGGGACCTGATGGTTCCCGGGTCGCTCTCATGATAACCGCCGGTATAGTTTGAAGGCACCCCGATCGCCAGTTCCCCGAACTCGACCTTATCCAGTTCATCCCGGAACCGGCGCGCGGCCTCCACCATGTAATAGGTGTGAAAGGCCCCCTCGGTCTTGAGCCGCACGGCCCGTTTCTTCGGCAGTTTTTCGGCGATCTCCGCGGCCAGGGCATCCAGGTCGGCAGGGGAGCCGCCAACCACGGTCTGGTCCGGCAGGTTGAGGCCGGCGATGGCGCAGAAATGTTTGTCGGAAAAGGGTTGGGCGGTCTCCAGGTCCATTGTCAGGGCCGCCATCTCCCCCTCCCCGTATGTACCCATCAACTCCCCGCGTTTGGCCACCAGTCCCAGGGCATCTTCGAAGCTCAGCGCGCCGGCGGTTACCAGGGCGCTGTACTCGCCCAGGCTGTGACCGGCAGCGGCAATGGGCTGCACGGGTGCTGCCGCAATCTCCCGATAAACGGTCAGGCAGGCGATGTGGTGGGTCAACAGCACCGGCTGGGTATAGCGTGTAAGGTTGATCTTGTCCTCGGGGTTATCCAGTGACAGCTTCGCCATGTCGTAGCCCAGTACGTCGCTTGCCTGCTCATAGATGCGGCGTGCCGATGGGAACTCGGCGCAGAGATCGCTCCCGATGCCCTGGTATTGGGAACCCTGGCCGGGAAAGATGAATATGGCGCGTTGTTCAGTGTCGGACATGGTGATTCTCCCCGTCAGAAAATGTGATCCGCGAGCATAGACATTCACAAGCCCGAGGACAAGCCATTGATCGAGGTGGTTGGACCCGGTTACCTTAAAGTTAACGAAGGCTATAGAATTGGAATGGATTTATTGAGCCGTGAGGCATCGAGGAGTGGAAATGGATAACAGGTTGATGGTATTGCCGTCCGCAAAACCGGAAGGGATACGGGTAGTGAGTATTCCCGAGGATGTCGATGGACAGGAGGCCTTTCGGCATGCCACCGGGGTGATATCGAGGGTGGAGGAGAGTGACCCGGATTACACCTGGGAGGACATCGAGGATGCCCTTGACGAAAAGGGCTACCGGGTTCTTGAATTCGTGCTGGGACCCGCGTTGGACTGACCGGTCGGTGCAGGACCGATGCTGCCCTGCTGCTCGAAAGGTATGCTAATCAGTCCCCCGGTGATGCTGATCCTGCCGTAAATCCGGTATTCGAGGGGTTGACCCGAGCGCCGCTCCAGGTTGCGCAGCTGTTCGACCACATTGAACAGGGTGCCGATGACTTCCACCTCCAGGGTTTCTTCGCTGAACCCGGGGATGACCACCTGGTCTCCGCTGACCCCGTAGGCGAACTCCTGTCCATTCAGTTCGACCTCGAAACTGAAGCCTTCGATGGAGAGTTCCCGGCGGTCCGGATTGATGATGCGCAGCGTCAGCCCATAGCGCTGCTCGAAAAGCTGTACGTCCAGGACCCTGAGGTTTACCAGGTTTACCCTGGGAGGTTCCTCTCTTTGTTCAAGGCCGGCGCATCCGACCATCAACAGCGAGAGGATCAAAGGCAGGGAGGCGTACAGTGATTGATATCGCATAGGTTTCGGGGCTTTGGTAACAGTTCCGACGGTCAGGCGGCACGAAAAAGCCGGCCCGAAGGCCGGCTTGTCCGTCTAGTGTCAACTACTATTTAGCTGGCGATTTGCCAGACGTCGGGTCCGGCCTTGACGCGGTCCTCGAAGGACTTGCGTTGATCTTCCAACTCCGCCGGCAGGTGCTCACCGTAAGTCTCGAAGTATGTCTTGAGGGCCTCGGTCTCAGCAAGTGCTCCTTCCTTGGCGATATCCATGATGCCGTGGTACTGGGCTTCGCTGAAGTCCAGTCCGGCCCAGGTGATGTCCTCGTAGCGTGGCATCCGGCCGAAGGGGCTTTCCACCGAATCGGCACGGCCGCGAACACGATCCACGATCCACTTCAGTACCCGCATGTTCTCGCCGAAACCGGGCCAGATGAACTTGCCGTTCTCGTCCTTGCGGAACCAGTTCACGCGGAAAAACTCCGGCTTCTGTGTCACGGCGTCGTTCTGACCCATGTTGATCCAGTGGCCCCAGTAGTCTCCCATGTGGTAACCGATGAAGGGCAGCATGGCGAAAGGATCCCGCCGGATCGCTTCCTGGCCGATGGCGGCCGCGGTGGCCTCCGAGCCCATGGTGGCCGCCATGAAGACGCCGTGATTCCAATCGAAGGACTCGTAAACCAAGGGGAAGGTCTTCGACAGACGCCCGCCAAATAGGAAGGCGCTGATGGGAACGCCCGCGGGATCTTCCCAGGCCGGGTCGATCGTGGGGCATTGCCCGGCCGGTGCGGTGAACCTCGAGTTCGGGTGAGCCGCTGGGACGTCGCTGGCCGGGGTCCAGTCGTTACCCTTCCAATCGATGGCATGGGCTGGCGGATCGCCGTCTATGCCCTCCCACCAGACGTCACCGTCATCGGTGAGCGCAACATTGGTGTAGATGCAGTTGCCGCCCTTCAAGGTGTCCATCGCCATGGGATTGGATGTGTAGGCGGTTCCGGGAGCGACACCGAAAAAGCCGTATTCCGGATTGATGGCGCGCAGGGTGCCGTCGGGGGCGGGCTTGATCCAGGCAATATCGTCGCCCACCGTGTAGGCCTTCCAGCCTTCGAAACCCTCCGGTGGCAGGATCATGGCCAGGTTGGTTTTACCGCAAGCGCTGGGGAAGGCCGCGGCGACATAGGTCTTCTCGCCCTCGGGGGATTCCAACCCAAGAATCAGCATGTGCTCGGCCAACCAGCCCTCGTCGCGGGCCATCGTCGAGGCGATGCGCAGTGCCAAACACTTCTTGCCCAGCAGGGCATTGCCGCCGTATCCGCTGCCATAAGACCAGATCTCGCGGGTCTCGGGAAAATGTGAGATGTATTTTCTCTCGATATCCGGTTCGCAGGGCCATGCCACGTCTTCCTGGCCGGGCTCCAGCGGTGCACCAATCGAGTGCAGGGTCGGGATGAATTCGCCGTCAGTTCCCAGCACGTCCAATACGGCCTTACCCATGCGCGTCATGATCTTCATATTAGTGACCACATACGCGGAGTCAGTGATCTCAATGCCGATGTGGGCGATAGGCGAGCCGAGCGGCCCCATGCTGAAGGGGATGACATACATGGTGCGTCCGCGCATGCAGCCGTCGAACTGCTTCTTGAGGATGACCTTCATCTCGTCCGGGTCCATCCAGTTGTTAGTGTGGCCGGCATCTTCCGGCCGCTTGGAGCAGATAAAGGTGCGGTTTTCGACACGCGCAACATCGCTGGGGTGGGAGCGGGCGAGGTAGGAATTGGGTCGCTTTTCGGAATTGAGCCTGGTGTATACACCTGCGTCCACCAGTTCTCCGCAAAGCCGGTCGTACTCTTCTTCCGAACCATCGGCCCAGACGACCTGGTCGGGTTTACACATGGCCACCATTTCATCAACCCAGGCCAAAAGCTTGGCGTGATTAGTCATTTCCCTGCCGGTTTGAGTAGTGCTCATAGGATCAACTCTCTAGTTACTTTAAAGTGATGTTTGGTTTGAATGACCTGGAGTCCGGCAGAAAGCCCCCGCACCTTTGCCGGTATCCGCAGCTTGAACTAATCGAACAAGACTGGAATTCTCCCAAATTTAGCACCTTATTTTTTTACGCGCCACCCGGACCGCCGCAGTAACACAAAGGTTACAAAATACCGCCGGTTTTCTTGTTCTCGATCAAATAAAAACCCCGGTTTGAACCACGAACATGTAGAAGGCCGTGCCGGAAAATATGCTCAACAGGGTGTTGCGCAGCCACAGGTGCAGGGTGACCGTAATGAGTGAAGCGGTCAGTTCCGGTGCACCGAAAGGGGCAGCGGTGAGGTCGATTCCCCGGAGGCTGTAGAGCACCAGGATGGTCATGATTGCGGGCGGGGTGTAGCGGCCCAGAAACAGCAGCAGCGGGTGGTCTGCCATATTGCGCAACAGCGCAAAAGGCAGAACACGGGTAAAAAATGTGGCGGCTGTCATCACGCCGATGACGGCAATCAGATACGTCGTCCCGTTCATGCCCGTGTCCCGGACATGCGCCATTGAAGGATCAGCACCACAATGGCGGTGGCGATTGCGATGAGCAGCATCTGCTCCCGGAACAGGACGATGCCGAGCATTCCCGAGAACATGGCTATGGCGAACGGAAAGAGTTCACGGATTTTCGTCCATTGTTCGATCAGCAGCACCAGAAACAGTGCGGTCATCGCAAAATCCATCCCTGCGGTATTGAGGTCGGCCTGGCTGCCCGCCACCGCGCCCAGCGTACACCCCACGAGCCAGTAACTCTGGTTTAGCGCCGTGATAGTCAGGTAGTAGTCCTGCTCGTCCTGCTGTCCCCGGGGCTCGGTGCTGGTGATCAGGGAATAGGTTTCGTCGGTGAGCCCGAAGATCAGGTAGGCCTTTTTCAGGCCCCGGGCCCGGTATCTGCCGAGCACCGAAAGGCCGAAAAAGATGTGACGTGAATTGAGCGCCAGGGTGGAGACCGCCACCTCCAGCAGTCCGGCCTGGGCGGTAAGCAGTCCGATTGCCATGAACTGGGCCGCGCCGGCAAATACGAAGAGTCCCATCAGGGTCGCGAAGTACCATGGGTAGCCCAGATCCTGAAATAGAATGCCAAAGGCCATGCCCAGCGGCACATAGCCGAACATCACGGGCAGCGTGGCCCGCAGTGCGGGGAGGATGGTCAGGGCTTCAGCTCGATGGTACCGTCCACACGCACTTCCACCCGGCGTGTACCTGCCTCCAGGGCGGGGGGTGGTGCCTCCGCCGCCATCATCACTCCCCGGGAACCCCGGGCAACGGGCATGGGTCCGAGCCCGGATGTGTTGACATTCATCTGCACCAGACGGTAACCGCTTCTGCCCATCTGTTCGGCAACCATGTCCGCGCGCTGTCTGAAATCCGCGATGGCTGTCTTGATCAGTTCATTCTCCGCACCCTTGCGGCGCTCCGGAGAGACGGCATAGGAGATACTGCTCACCCCCAGATCCGACTGAAGGCTGCCGATCAGGTTGCTCAATACCGTTGCGTCACGGCTCTCCAGCCGGATCGACTGGCGTACCCGCCAGCCGGTCAACACCTGGTTGCGATAGACCGGACTGGTGTTGTACTCCATTGTCTGAACCTTGACGGCGGGCTCCTTTTTAGCCATCCCGATCGCTTTTTTTATCAGGCGATTCACCTCCGTGGCCAGCTGCGACGGATCGTTGCCTTCCTTCTGGGCATACATCAGGCTGATCAGAGTGTCGTTTTCCACCTCCTCACCGGCGGTCACGGCGAGGCTTATCCGATCATAGGTGGGCGGGGTTGTATCGGCCCAGGCATTGGTAAAGGAGAAGAGCAGAAGGGCCGGGAAGGCGATGCGCATCAGTTTCATAATTTCATCCTTATTGAAGAAGACAATACCCGCCTCAGAGTAACAGGCCTCAGCAGAGCCGTAGGGTCGAATTCATTCGACCGATGCTTGACTCGAATCTACCGGCAGTTGGCCGAATGAATTCGGCCCTACAGGGGTGATTAACCACTTGATCTGGGGAAGTGCCAACAAAACTATTCAGCAAATCAAGGTTTTCAAGTAAAACGAACTCCATTTGTTGGCAGAGCCGTAGGGTCGAATTCATTCGACCGATGCTTGACTCGAATCTACCGGCAGTTGGCCGAATGAATTCGGCCCTACAGGGGTGATTAACCAGTTGATCTGGGGAAGCGCCAACAAAACTATTCAGTATCTGCCTCGAAGCGGTTGAGGCCGACATTCTTGTGCGCTTTGCGCGGGTCGAACAGCCGCCCGTTGATGGCGATATAGACCCCTGTTGGAAGCATCTGCGCCGCCGCGATTGCATAGCCGATGTTGAAGATCGCATCCGATATCCGCAGGCGGGCCGGCTGCATGGAGCCTGTGAGTACGATGGTCTTGCCCTCGACCCCCAGCAGGGCCCTGGCCGTCTCCACCATGGTGTCGGTGCCGTGGGTGATGAGGATCCTGTCCTCGGGGGATGCGGCCGCCTGTTCGGCAATGAGGCGTCGGTCGTCGTCGGTCATGTCCAGACTGTCTTTGCGCAGCAGCGGTTGCAGCACATACTCGAGGGTGACGTTGGCCTCGCTGAGCAGAACGTCTATCTGGGGATCGCCCACCTGAAACTCGCTCTTGGCATCGAAATAGATCTTGTCGATGGTCCCGCCGGTTGTGATGATCCTGAGTTTCATATTTTTAATGAAGAGACGTCTCAAACGGTATCGAAGCGTTCGAACAGCATGGTGAACTGACCCCGGCCCTGGGTCATGCTGCGCAGAATGGTGGTGTATCCCAACAGCTCCGCCAGGGCCACCTCACAGGATATGGTGGCCATTCCCAGGCTGCGGCTTGTATCCCGTATCACGGCATGACGGGCCTGCAAGTCTCCCAGTATGGCACCCATGTTCTCTTCCGGCACCACCACTTCCGCACGCATGATGGGCTGCAGCAGCGATGGGCCGGCATCTACAAGCGCCTTGTGAACCGAGCGTGAGACCGCGGCGTTCAGTGCCTCCGGAGTCGATGCACCGCCAAACAGTTCGACCTCCACCACCCGGGTTTCCAGATCCTGCAGGGCAGCGCCTTCGAGGGGCCCGCCGCCCAGGGAAAACCTTACGCCCTGCTCCAGTGCCTCCCGCTGATTAGGGGAGAGGTGGCTCCCCTCGGGCAACAGGCCGGGTTCCACCTGGGTGCGGATGCCGGACCCGCGCGCCAGCGGCGTGACGGTAACCGCGACCCGGGCCTTCATTCCCTCCCCCTTGCCTGATTGATCGGCGGGGGGTTGAAACAGCAGGTCGGCATGTCCCTGGCGGGTGACGGTTTCACGCAGGGCAACCGCAGGTCGCCCGGATTTGACCTGAAGATGATATTCCCGCTCCAGGCGTTCCAGGGTGATCTGCAGGTGCAGCTCTCCCATGCCACTGAGGAGGCGTTGGCCGGTTTCCGGATCCTCGCCGAACTGGAGAGTGGGATCCTCCTCCTGGAACTTGGCCATGACGTCCAGAAACTTCTCCTCCTGATCGGAACCGGCGGGCTCTATGGCCAGGCTCAATACCGGTTCGCGGGTATCGATCCGCTCGAGCAGTACGGGGTGATTCGGGTCACAAAGCGTATCCCCCGTGGAGGCATGGCGCAGCCCCGCAAGCAGCACGATCTCTCCGGCATGGGCCTGATTCATACGCGTCTTCTTGGATGCATCCACGCCGAAGATACGGGCAACGTTTTCGGTCATGGAATTGCCTTCCGACGTGTTGTAGGCCACCGTATCGCCAGGTTTCAGCAGCCCCCGGTAAAGGCGCGCGAATACATGGCGACGCCCGTCCCACATCTGCACCTTGAAGGCCAGGGCTGCCAGGGGTTCCCTGTCGTTCATCTGCACCGCTTCTTCGCCGCCGTCCTCCCGGTAGCCGATGGCGGCGGGCCGCTCCAGGGGTGAGGGCAGCAGTTTGATTACCGCGTCGATCAGGGGCTGGATGCCCAGATTGTGCAGCGCCGAGCCGCTGAAGCAGGGGTAAAGCTGACCGGCGAGTGTGGCCTTCCGCAGGGTTTGCCAAACGACGGCTTCGTCCGGTTCCTCTCCGCCCAACACGAGATCCGCCAGTTCATCGTCGGTTTCCGCAATCCCCAGCAACAGGTTCTCCCGAAGTGGGGCAACGGTCGACCAAAGGGTGTCGTCGCAAGACGCGGTGACCACTTTTTCACCATGTTCACCTTCGAAACGAATATGGGTCCTGTCGATCAGGTTGATCACCGCATTGCCCCCGGGCGCCGGACAGGTGACCGGCACGGGGGCGCCGTGCAGGCGTTTTCGAATACTCTCCATCGATTGGGCGAAGTCGGCGCCTGGGCGGTCCATCTTGTTTACGAAGAAAAGACAGGGCAGGTCGAACTTCGATCGTTGCCGCCACACCGTTTCGGTCTGGGGTTCGACACCCCGGACGCCGTCCAGCACGATAACGCAGCCATCCAATACCCGCATGCTGCGCTCCACTTCTATGGTGAAGTCCACGTGGCCCGGAGTGTCCACGACCTGTATCAGGTGGTCCATCCAACTGGCGCTGGTGACTGCGGAAGTGATGGTGATGCCATGGCTCTGCTCTTCGGCCATGTAATCCATGTGCGCGGCACCGTCATGTACTTCTCCGATCTTGTACAGCGCGCCGGTATAAAACAGGATGCGCTCGGTCAGCGTGGTCTTGCCGGCATCGATATGGGCCGCGATGCCGATATTTCGCACTTTGCTGAGATCGGGTTTGGTGGACATTGGGTGCCGTTAAACAGATTGGGGTTGATAAATGGTGCGGGGCCCATCAGCCCCCGGCGGATTCGAGGCTCGATCGGTGCAGCGTTTCACCACCCTGGTTGACCACCTCGACTTTGATAGTGAACTGTTTTTCGCCTGACATGATCGTTCCCTTACATCTATGCTCCGGCAATGGTCATGGGTTCGAGCAGCCAGGAGCCGGTTCTGATGCTGGATCGCCGGTCCAGGTCTTTTCCTACGGCCTGAAGCCCCGCAAACATCTGCCTGAGATTGCCGGCAATGGTGATCTCCTCTACAGGGTATTGGATCTCTCCGTCCTCCACCCAGAATCCCGCCGCCCCGCGGGAATAGTCTCCGGTCACCATATTCAGGCCGCTCCCCATCATCTCGGTGACCAGCAGACCCTTGTCCATGGTGCGAAGCAAAGCCTCAAGGTCCATGTCACCCGGTTCTATATAAAGGTTGCGCACGCCGCCGGCATTGGCGGTGGTCTGCATGTTCAGTTTACGGGCCGAATAGGAATCCAGGACATAGCTTTGCAGAATCCCGCCGGTAATGAAATCCTTCGTCCGGGTCGCCACACCTTCGCTGTCGAATGCAGCGCTGGCCAGGCCGCCGGGCAGCAGGGGTTGCTCGTGGATTCGAACGAACTTCGGGAAGACCTGCTTACCCAGGTGATCCATGAGAAAGCTGGAGTGGCGATAGAGCGCCGAGCCGTTGATCGCACCGATGAAACTGCGCATCAGTCCGATGGCCATTTCCGCCTGAAAGATAACGGGAGCCTCCTGGGTGGGGATTCTGCGGGCCCCAAGCCTTGCAAGGGTTCTCTCGCCGGCCTTCTTCCCGACCAGGTCAGGGGGTTCAAGGGTGTCACGGGATCGGGCGGTGCTGTACCAGTAGTCCCGCTGCATCGCGTCGTCTTCCTGGCCCACCACGGCACAACTGATGCTATGACGGCTGCTGGGGTATCCACCGATGAAGCCATGGCTGTTGCCGTATATCTGCAATCCGCTATGGGTATTCAGGGATGCGCCTTCTGAATTGGTGATGCGCGGATCGACAGACCGGGCCGCGTCCTCGCATTCGATTCCCAGCGCGATGGCTTCCTCCACTTCGACGTTCCAGGGATGATAGAGATCCAGGTCCGGCGGATTCGCGGCCATGAGTTCCCGGTCGGCAAGGCCGTTGCATGAGTCCTCGCTGGTATAGCGGGCGATATTGCAGGCTGCGCGGACCGCATCCCTTACGGCATCGCCGGAAAAATCGGATGTGCTCGAGGAACCCTTGCGATGTCCGAACCAGACGCTGATGCCCAGCCCCCGGTCGCGGGTATGCTCTATGGTCTCCACCTCACCCAACCGCACATTGACCGAAAGTCCCGCATCGCTGCTGACCCCGGCTTCTGCGGAGGTTGCCCCTTGTTTTTTGGCCTCGCTGAGCAGGTCCTCGACCAGCTGTTCCAACCGGCCCTGTTTTTCTTTCATGTCTTGCATTGAATTATTGAGACCTGCCTATGTGATTGATGCCCAGGAGCATACTCGGAATTGAAACCTCGTCATCCCGGCGAATGCCGGGATCCAGGTTTTCAGCCGCCTGCTGGATTCCGGCCTTCGCCGGAATGACGAATAACAAATTTTATGCATTTCAGTGTTCTTCAATAATGATCCGGTGTTTAACCGAATGGGTTTTACCCTCTCAGGCACTGGTACCGCCCACTGTCAGTTCGTCCACTTTCAGGGTGGGTTGGCCCACACCGACGGGCACGCTCTGGCCCTCTTTTCCACAGGTACCCACTCCGGCATCGAGTTCCAGGTCGTTGCCCACCATGCTTACCCGGGTCAGCACATCCGGGCCGTTACCGATCAACGTCGCCCCCTTTACGGGCCGCGTGATTTTACCGCCTTCGATAAGGTAGGCCTCGTTGGCGGAAAAGACGAATTTGCCGGACGTGATGTCCACCTGTCCACCCCCGAAGTTGACCGCGTACAGACCCCTGTCCACCGAGGCGATGATCTCTCCCGGCTCTCTGTTACCCGGTAGCATGTAGGTGTTGGTCATGCGCGGCAGGGGGAGGTGGGCATAGGATTCGCGCCGCCCGTTGCCGGTGGATTCGGTCCCCATGAGCCGGGCATTTAGCCTGTCCTGTATATAGCCTTTGAGAATGCCGTCTTCTATCAATACGGTGTACTGCCCGGGTGTGCCTTCGTCATCAACACTGAGGGATCCACGCCGTCCCGGCAGTGTACCGTCATCCACCACGGTACATCCTTCGGTGGCCACTTTGTCGCCGAGGCGTCCCGAAAATGCAGACGTTCCCTTTCTATTGAAGTCACCCTCCAGACCGTGGCCGATGGCCTCGTGCAGCAGAACACCGGGCCATCCCGGACCCAGGACCACCGGCATGGTGCCCGCCGGTGCATCGACGGCCTCAAGATTGACCAGTGCCAGTCGCACGGCCTCACGGGCGTACTCCAGCGCCCGGTCCTGATCGATGAAAAACTGAAAGGCCTGCCGGGCACCGCCTCCGCTCGAACCCTGTTCACGCTGCTCTCCCTGTTCGACGATGACATGGACGTTGCAGCGCACCAGCGGGCGCACATCGCCGGTCATGGTTCCTTCGTTGTCGACGACGAGCACCACGTCATGGACCGCCACCAGACTGGCGATGACCTGGGTAACCCGGGGGTCCTGTTTTCGCGCTTCAGCATCCAGGCGCCGCAGGAGGTCGATCTTCTGTTCCTCAGACAAGGTATCCAGCGGATTGATGGGGTCGTAGAACTGGTTCGGCGCCGTGGCCCCCTTGATGTGAATATTCCCGCTTCCGCCGCTGCGGGCTATGGCCCTTGCGGATTTCCCCGCCTCCAGCAGGTTGGGCAGCAGGATTTCGTCGGAATAGGCGAAACCGGTTTTCTCCCCGTTAATTGCCCGAATGCCTACGCCTTGTTCGATATTGTAGGCGCCTTCCCGAATGATGCCGTCCTCCAGTACCCAGGATTCGAGTCGGCTGGATTGAAAATAGATATCCGCCGAATCAATGGAATGGGAAAGTATCTGGTCCATCACGCGGTCCAGATCGCTCTCCTTCAATTCCGCGGGGGCCAGTAGGGTGTTGCAGGCGATATTCGTAGTTGTGGGCATGAATTCTCAGTGGTGCACTTGGCGGTTAGGATTACTGCTCAGATCGGGTGTCAACCCTCTTATTTCAACCTTTTCCGGGCAGGGGTATTGTCGCGCATCCCGGGCGAAGATTTTTCTGCTGTTGCCGGTCCGGTCAGTTGCAATTCAGGTGAAGGGTGCGGTGTTTGATAACGGGAAACTTGCGGCGGGTTTTCTCCAGGTATTCCAGACTCAGTGAGTGAGACACCGATCCCGTACCACGTCCTGTTTTTGACAGCACGTTACCCCAGGGGTCCACGATCATGCTGTTGCCGTGGGTTTCACGGCCGTTGATATGGAAACCGCCCTGGCCCGCCGCGATGACATAGCACTGATTCTCGATGGCCCTCGCCCGTATCAGGGGTTTCCAGTGGGCCTTGCCGGTGAAGGCTGTAAAGGCGGCGGGCAGGCAGATGATTTCCATGCCTTTGTCCAGAAGGGTTCGAAACAGCTCCGGAAATCGCAAATCGTAGCAGACGGCGATACCCAGCTTTCCGAAGGGTGAGTCCACCACCACGGTCTGATTACCGGGCTCGATGGTATCCGATTCCACATAACGTTCCTTGGTTTCCACGATATGAACGTCAAACAGGTGGATCTTGTCGTAGCGCGCAACCCGCTTCCCCTTGTCATTGTAGACAAGACAGGCTGCACGTACCTTGTTGTTGTTCCTGGCCTTCATGGGGATGGTGCCCCCGACCAGCCAGATGCCGTATCTCTTTGCCAGTTGGCCAAGGTATTCCTGGAGCGGACCGTCGCCGTCCGATTCACGCAACTTGAGGAGGTGACTTTCCTTTTTCCACATGCAGGCAAAATTTTCGGGAAGCACGATCAGCCCGGCCTTTTGTTCCACCGCTTCGGCGACCAATTGTTCAGCTTTGAGCAGATTGGCGCTGACATTGGGTCCTGAAGCCATCTGTATGGCGGCGGCCCTTTTGTTCCTGTCACTCATGAATTAATCAGAGGTTCCTTATCACTGTTCGCAACGGACAATAGCACATTACAGAACCTCCATCACAGTATCCCCGTAGTGTCCGAAATGCCCGCCCTGATCAATGGGGGTGGGGTATATGCCGGGTGTTCGAGGTTGCAGCGCGGTTGCCGCTGACGGCAAGGGCTTTATTGGCCAGGAGGGTTCAGGTTTTTAAAAATATCTCCTGCTTCCGCCTTCCTCTCCGGAGCGGCCTCGACCAGACGATCGACTACCGGATGTTCCCAGGGGCCGCTCACCCGATACTGCCGCTGGGATATCTTGTCGAACTCCTTCCCGAGCAACTGCTGGGCAAACAGGACCACCGCGCCCATCGCCGGTCCTCCCACCAGGGCTCCCGCCAACGGAAGCGTGGAGGAGATCGCGGGTGTCACGGTGACAAGCTGCTCGAAGTCCTCGCTTCCGAGTCCGATCCGGCCAGCAACCTCCACGGAGGCCGCGGGCCCCCTGAGACGAAAATCACTGGTATAGGCGTCACCCGAGTCCAGAAGAAAGCTTCCCTCGATGTTGTCGAAAGTGAATCCCTTTTCGAACAGGTCGCTGAAATCCAGGGTCAGTCTGCGCTGGAGTGCGTTGAAATTCAGCAGTCCGAAGACGCGACCCACCCCGGGGTTGACCTCCAGAAACCTGCCCTTGCCTATCTGCATGCTGATCTCGCCATTCAGGATACCTGGGTTGAAGCGGGCAGGCGTGTCGTCCCAGTCAAGGCGGCTGTCTATCTCTGTGGGGGACTGGTCGATGTTTTGGGTAAAACCGAGATCGGAGAGCAGGCTCCCCAGGGCAGGGGTTTCCATCGTGATATCCGCACGGGTGTGTTGACCACCATCCGGGGCTCTCTGCCAGTCACCCACGGCGGAAAGTATCATCCGGTCGGAGTTGAGAGTGAACGATTGAACCTCGAACCCGGCAGGCTGCTTACGGCTGATCAGCTGAAGTTTGCCGAAATCCTTTTTATTGATATTTACCTTGTCCACCTGGATATCCAGAGCGGGCAGCCTGCCCGGGTCTGCATCCACGGATTTTTCATCTTTTTCACGGGAGGGCAGGGATAGTTGTTCCGGATCAAAATCGATGTCGAGGTGTTGCAGATAAACCTTAAGCGGCTGCGCCGAAAGGTCGTCGGGTATCTGAACGTGTCCTTCAAAACGGCTGCCGGATATACGCCCCCTGAGGGCGCCTTCCCGGTGCCTGAGATTGAGGTCCAGTCGTCCCAACTGAGAATCCCAGATATCCAGCTCGCCGATTTCCAAGTTGATGCTGCGCAGGAGCGGCATATTCCAGTCTTTTGACGCCGCTTCGCTGAATTCCAGCCATGGCGTCAGGTTGAGATAATCCAGGGACCCGCGGACGGCGAGGCCATCTTCCGCAGGGAGGCGGGCTCTGCCCGTGCCCAGCAGGATTTCACCGCGTTGGAAACGTGCCTTGTTGGGTTCTCGAGTATCGATCAGTGCGACGGCATCTATCAGTGAACCATAACTCAGTCTGACCTCGCTTTGGGGGCGTTCACCCAGATTCCTCGCGAGTTTTATGGCGCGCCGTGATTCCGGGGGCTTGCCCAGGGGGGCGGGCAGTGCCACTGTCACGCCGACCAGGTCTGACGAGAGGGTCGCTGGTATGAAGGTATCCTTCGAATGGGATCTTTTGGGAACTTCCATTAGAAAATTCCACTCCGCGCTTCCGTTCAGGTATTGCAGCCCCAAACCCGGGAACTTTTTTGCCAGTGTGTCACTGGGTATCTCCCCTGCGGCCTGGACACGCGTGATGTTCGGGCGTTCCGCAGGTGTCTTTATATCCAGTCTGATTTCACCATCCAGGGTGTTTGCCCGAATACCCTTGCCCGTTACACCCTTCAGGTCGAACAGCAGGTCTCCCCTTATGCCCGTCAGTGCCAGCCCCCAGTCATCCAGGTAGAGTTCACTGTCCTGGAAGGTCAAGGTTCCGTTCAGCCTGCCGGGAGACGGGGGTTTGATCGGCACAGCGAACTCCAGTGCAAGCCTGGCATCGCCCTCGCCGCGCATACCTTTAACCAGGGGGCCGAACCGCTCCGCCAGGGGTGACTCGCTGAGGATGCGCAGTTCGTCCTTCAGCGGTCCATCGACGACGCCGGTCAATTCGAAGGGGGAGCCCTTTGACAGCCTCTCTATGTGCCCATGCGCATGCTTCAGCCTGCTGTCGAGCAGCTTCCCCTGCTCCATCCAGGTATCGAAGCTGTTGTTGAGAAACCGGACTGTCCCATTGACGGATTCCAGCCTCGGCCATCCCGGCCAGTAGTCGAGGATCATGTCTTCGGTGTGAAAAAAGACTTCAAACCGGCCCTTCTGGGTCTTGTGAAACGGGAACCCCTTCAGGGGGCCCCTGAAAATACAACTGCCGGAAATGACCTTTCCTCCGATGACGCTTCTGTCCAGCCAGTCCACAACTTTGTTCGGCATGATGCCGACCGGTAGATAGCGTGAGATGCTGCCGGCGGCCCCATCGGAGAAATCCGTCTGCAGGTCCATGAATACCTGTGTGTCGGATTGGGCCGGAGCGGGAAACTCCATGGTCAACCGGGTGCGGGTTCGGATGTCCTCGGTCAGGGCGACAAGGTCAGTGGTATCTATGTGCCAGGTGCCGTCCTCTCTGATGCCCCAACTCAGGGTGCCGTTAATCTTCTCCAATACAACAGGGTCGCGCAGAAGATTGGGAAAGCGCAGCTCGGTCTTGCTGCCGTTCAGGTCAAGAATGCCGCTGCTCTGGTCCACATGGAAGCTGGCCGTGAGGTTGCTCATGCCGGGTATGCGCTTCCAGGGGCGGGTAAAGAGGGAGCGTACCCCGCCCCTTGCCGACCACCGTGCGGTCCCTGACGTGTCGTTATAGTTGAACTGCAGTCCGTACAGATCGCTGTGGGGCCAGATGCCGTCCAGGGCTTTTTCTATTTCCGGGTTTGGCAACGGGAACATCCGAATGATATCGACCATGTCCTCTACCCGAATGAAATCGGCTCCCGCAACCACGTGAAGCCGCCCCTCCGGGTCGAACCGGGTTCGCAGGGCGAAGTTGGCCGTCGGCCAACTCAGCTCAGATCTGTCCAGCTGAATATCGGCGATCTCCAGGGTCCAGCCGTCCGCGTGCCGGTGCCAGCGAAAACGGCCGCCGAGACTGTCGATCTCAAGGGCTCTTTCCGGGTTGCCCTCGGTGCGTGTGAACTGCTCCAGGCGCAGCCCGAGGGTCGCCGCATTACCTTCCAGCCTTGAGATGCGGCCGTTGTCCCATTGACTCCAGATCTCGATCTCGCTCTGCCCCCCCGACAACGCGTAACCTTTGGGAATGCGGTGTCGCATCAACTCGGGCAAGGCCAGGTTTTTCCCCTTGAGATAGATGTCCCCCGCCCAGCCCCGGGGCTGGGTCAGTTCCCCTCTTATATCCATTGCCAGTTCCAGTCTGCCGCCCTGTTCACCCGGCAGTTCGAAACTTCCGTTGAGCTGGTGGCGCCCCGGTGCATTCACCAACCGGGCGACCACGTTGGTGAGGCGGACCGGCTCCGCCCCGATAACCTGGTTTTCCCAGAAGATCACGCTGTCTTTCAGAACGATCCGGCTGGGCAGCAGAAAAAGGGGAGACGCATCGTTCGCCTCGCCTTCAAGCTCCTCCAGGCCGCCGATCACCAAGGCGCCGTTGGAGCGTCGCTTGATCAACAGCTGGACCCCCGACAAGGTAATCTGGCGCGTCTTTATTCCCCAGGCCCACAGGCTGTCGAGAATCGCCAGCCTGATCTGAACATTGGAAAGCCTCAGGGTGGGATTTCCGGTTTCTTCGGAGAGGAGTTCAACATCCTTCAGAACCAGTTCCGGACCGAGACCAGGCCAGCTGGCCTTGAGCTTGCCAACACGTACTTTCCTGCCCAGACTTTCCGAGGCCCACTGCTCCACGTCGGTCCGGTAGTCTGAGATCTTGGGAATCAACAGCAGACGACCCAGGCTGATGCCCAGGGCGCCAAGCACAATGATCAGCAGCAGCACCAGCCATAGCTTGAGGACAAAGGACTTGGCTAGATGAAGCACTAGGAACCCAGGTTAAGTGCGACTAGTCCGATGAAGGTATGACCATTTTCGATGGGGTTACGCATGGTGTCCAGAGGCCTTAGATCAACACCACGTCGTAGTGTTCCTGGGTATAAAGCGCCTCTGCCTGCAATCTGATGGTCTTGCCGATGACAGCCTCGAGTTCGGCCAGGTTCGATGATTCCTCATCCAGCAGGCGGTCCACCACCTCCTGGGACGCAAGTACCAGGAGGGATTCCACGTCAAACTGGCGTGCCTCGCGCAGGATCTCCCGGAAGATCTCGAAACAGGTGGTCTCAGCGGTTTTCAATGAACCGCGGCCGCTGCAACAGGGGCAGGGTTCGCAGAGGATGTGCTCCAGGGATTCCCGGGTCCTCTTGCGGGTCATCTCGACCAGTCCCAGCGGGGAAACCTCGGTAACCAGGGTCTTGGCGTGGTCCCTGGCCAGGCATTTTTCCAGGGCGCGCAATACCTGCCGTTTGTGATCCTCATCCATCATGTCGATGAAGTCGATGATGATGATGCCCCCGAGATTCCGCAGTCTCAACTGGCGGCAGATGGCCTGTGCTGCCTCCATATTCGTCTTGAATATGGTTTCCTCCAGGTTGCGGTGTCCCACGAAAGCCCCGGTGTTGATGTCGATGGTTGTCATGGCCTCCGTCTGATCGATGATGAGGTAACCGCCGGACTTCAGCTCCACCTTTCGTTCCAGTGCTTTTTGGATCTCGTCTTCGACACCATAGAGATCCAGAATGGGGCGGGCCCCGGAATAGTGGGAAATCTGAACCCCGAGGTCCGGAATCATCTTGTAGGCGAACTGCCTCGCCTTCTGCCATCCTTCCCGCGAATCGATGCGTACCTTCTCCACCTCCGGTGTGACCAGGTCACGGAGGGCGCGCAGCAGCAGAGGGAGATCCTCGTGCACCAGGTTGCCCGGGGCTGCGCTGCGGTAGCGATCCTGTGTCTCCTGCCAGAGCCTGGAGAGGAATCGCATATCCGATATCAGGGTTTCTTCACTCACACCCTCGGCGGCGGTGCGTGCGATAAAGTTGCCGTCGATGCCGTTATCGGCCGTGAAACTGTCTATGATCTGGCGCAGACGCGCCCGCTGCTCCGCGGACTCGATTTTCTGGGATATTCCGGTGTTTTCCAGGGAGGGCATGAACACGAGATAGCGGGAAGGAATGGAGATATTGGTGGTCAGGCGGGCACCCTTGGTTCCCAGGGGGTCCTTCACAACCTGTACGACGACGCCTCCGCCTTCACGAACCAGGTTGTTTATGTCCTCGGTCTTTCCCTCTACCGTTTGCTGGCTGCACAGTATATCGGTGGCATGCAGAAAGGCAGCCTTCTGCAATCCGATCTCCACGAAAGCCGCCTGCATTCCCGGCAGCACCCGGCATACCCGGCCTTTGTAGATATTGCCGACCAGCCCGCGCCGTTCCGTGCGCTCGATAATGATCTCCTGCAGCACACCGTTTTCAATCAGGGCGACCCGGGTTTCCGGAGCATTGATATTGATCAGGATCTCTTCACTCATGCGATCTTAGGGCCTGTTTCGAGTGGGCAGATACCGACATTCTGCAGCAGTTCGGCTGTCTCGAAAAGCGGCAGCCCCATTACCCCGGAATAGCTTCCCGACAATTCGGAGATAAAAACGGCAGCCTGTCCCTGTACGGCGTAACCGCCGGCCTTGTCTTCGGGCTCACCGCTGTCCCAATAGCCCCCGGCTTCCCTGTCGCTTATTTTGCGGAAGGTTACCAGGCTCCGACTCAGGCGGGTTTCCACTCTGTCGGTAACGAGAGCCACCGCAGTCAGCACCTCGTGACTGGTTCCCGACAATTGCCGCAGCATATCGAGGCCCTGAGAGCGGTTGCGCGGTTTGCCCAGGATGCGATCTCCCAGCACGACGGCGGTGTCTGCCGCCAGAATCGGCAAAGGCGGGTGATCGAATAGCCTGTGTCCCGCCTCTGCCTTGGCATGCGCAAGCCGCAGAACATAGTCGGTGGGCGGTTCGCCGATTTTCGGGGTTTCGTCCACGTTAACAGGAATGACCTCCGGTTCGATGCCAATCTGCCTCAGGAGTTCAAGCCGACGGGGTGAAACAGAGGCGAGATAGATATCAGCTGACATACAGGAGTGCCCGAAAACTATTGTTTTTCTGAGAAACGAAAAGTGAGTCGCGACCTGCCTGCCGCTGAATCTCTCCATCATAGCATCCATGCGGGGCAGTTAATTTTATCCTCGGTGATAAGGGTGATGGTTCAGTATGGTCCACGCGCGGTACAGCTGTTCGGCCAAAACCACTCTTACCAGGGGGTGAGGCAGAGTAAGGGGAGACAGGGACCAGCGTTCGTCGGCGTGTTTCAGGCATTCGTCCGCAAGCCCTTCCGGTCCCCCTATCAGCAGGGCCGTGTCGCGGCCTTCGTTCATCCATCCCGCCATCTTCTTTGCGAGCTGTCCGGTACTCCAGGAACGGCCCCGGACATCCAGCGCCAGTACCCTGCAGTTGCCCGGGATCGCGGAGAGTATGCGTTCCCCTTCTTCCCTGAGGGTACGCGGGATATCCGGGCGCTTACCACGGTATCCCGGTGGAATCTCGGTCAGTTTGAGACGGCAGTCCCTGTTGAGGCGTTTGGCATATTCCCCATACCCTTCCCGCACCCAGGCCGGCATACGGGTGCCTACGGCGATGAGATGAATGTTCATGGTGGTATTGTAATCTCTCTGCGACTCCGTGCCCCTGCGGTTCGGAATTTTCTTCTGGTCAGGCTTGCTGTGGTGATATCCGTGAGCAGAAGATGGCCGAATGAATTCGGCCCTACAACCGAAACGTAGGGTCGAATTCATTCGACCAAAACGATAGTCTGGAACGGAGCGCAGGATCGAATTTATTCGACCCACTCGACCGATCCTCCGATGGACAATTTTTCCCATTCAGATTCCGATACCTCTTCAAGGTATGAAACCGTACCGGAAGTTTGCTTTGGAGTAGCGGTTTGATCGAGAATCTCTGTTCGAATCCCAGGGGTATCCTCATGACGATGAAATATGTTGAACAGATTCTCCGGGCCCAGGTTTACGACGTGGCGCGTGAAACCCCATTGGAGCCTGCGCCCCGGCTTTCCCTTCGCCTGGGAAATGATGTTTTACTCAAACGCGAAGATCTGCAGCCGGTTTTTTCCTTCAAACTGCGCGGTGCATACAACAAGATAAGCAGCCTCACTGCAAAGGAACGCAAACGCGGCGTCATAGGTGCATCGGCAGGTAACCATGCCCAGGGTATTGCGTTGTCTGCCCGAAAACTGGGAATCCGTGCTCTGATCGTCATGCCGACCACCACACCGCCGATCAAGGTGGAGGCGGTGAAAAGCCATGGCGCGAAGGCGGTACTGTTTGGTGATTCCTACGACGAAGCCTATATCCATGCCCAGCGCTTGGCCGGGGAGAAGGACATGGTGTTTATCCACCCCTTCGACGATCCCCTGGTAATTGCGGGCCAGGGTACCATCGGCATGGAGATACTGCGGCAGCATCCAGGCCCACCCCGGGCGATCTTCGTGCCGGTAGGCGGCGGTGGACTGATCGCGGGGATCGGTGCCTACGTTAAGCACCTGTTTCCCGATGTGAAGATTATCGGGGTGGAGCCGGAGGATGCACCAACCCTGTACAGGGCGCTCAAAGCGGGCAGACGTGTGGTGCTTAATCAGGTCGGTATTTTTGCCGACGGGGTTGCCGTCAAGCAGATCGGCAAGGAGACTTTCCGTATCGCCCGAAAAGTGGTCGACGAGGTTATCCTGGTCAGCACCGACGAGATATGTGCCGCGATCAAGGATGTTTTTGACGATACCCGAACCGTGGCAGAGCCCGCGGGCGCGCTTTCCGTTGCCGGTCTCAAGAAATACGTGGAGAGAGAGGGTATCTCCGGCCAGTCCCTGGTTGCCATCGAGAGTGGAGCCAATATCAATTTCGACCGGCTGCGCCATGTGGCCGAAAGGGCTGAAATCGGTGAATACAGGGAAGCGCTGCTGGCTGTTGAGATCGAGGAGCGTCCGGGAAGCTTTCTGCGTTTCTGTAAGGCACTGAGTAATAGAAGTGTGACGGAGTTCAATTATCGGTATGCGGATGCACGCCGTGCCCACGTTTTTGCGGGCGTGGAGCTTAATGGGGGGGAGAGTGAACGAATAGATCTGGTGAGGCAGCTGCAGAAAAAGGGTTATCCGGTTGTGGATATGACGGAGAACGAAACGGCGAAACTCCATATACGCTACATGGTGGGTGGACATGCGCCCGGTGTGGAGAACGAGTGCCTGTTCAGGCTTCAGTTCCCGGAGCGTCCCGGTGCACTCTTGTCGTTTCTTTCACAACTGGGGAAAAGTTGGAATATCAGTCTGTTCCACTACCGTAATCATGGCGCCGCTTATGGTCGGGTGCTTATGGGTGTGCAGCTGGCATCAAGGGACAGGAAGGCGTTTAGAAGATTTCTCAGAGATTTTGACTACCCCTGGATCGAGGAGACCGACAACCTCGCATACCGGTTGTTTGCCTGTGGGGGATCCTGCCCGGAACGCCCGCTTTAAACAGATAAGGCCCACCGGAGCGGGCCTTATCCACAAAGTCTACCGGTCAACTGACCGGTTGGCTTCATCTCCGCTTTGCGGCCTTCTTCTTTCTTGCCGCGGGTTTCTTCTTAACAGCCGTTTTCTTTTTGGCTGCTACCTTCTTTCTTGCTGCCGGTTTCTTCTTAACAGCCGTTTTCTTTTTGGCTGCTACTTTCTTTCTTGCTGCCGGTTTCTTCCTAACAGCCGTTTTCTTCTTGGCTGCTGCTTTCTTTCTTGCTACCGGTTTCTTCTTGGCTGCTACTTTTTTCTTAGCAACCTTTTTCTTACTGGCGACGCTTTTCTTAGCGACGACTTTCTTCTTTGCTACCTTCTTTTTCATGCTTTTCTTGCTTACGGCCATTACGTTCCCTCCACGCTCACTGGACTAGTTCTGGGTTGAGTATAATAAAGACTTGAGAAAAAGCCAGAACTTGTGTACTTATCGACCAAAGTTGTGAAACTTGAATAAACCTGATTCCGTGATAATGCCATCCAACGGAATATCCCAGGAATTCGGTTTTATCTCTGCCACCTCTTGGCATGCGTGGGCCAATCCGATCAATGATGGATGCTGCCAACAAGTGCGTCGATGAAGATATGCCAGCGTCCGGTCATAGAATCCACCACCCATACC